>CAMLFJ010000018.1 GCA_946479205.1 uncultured bacterium
GGCTTCGCGGAGCTGGTGCGCGTGCCCGCGCCCAACGTGGAGCACGCCGCCTTCCGGCTTCCCGCCGGGATGAGCGAGGAGACCGCGTCCTTCACCGAGCCGCTGGCCTGCTGCCTGCGCGCGGTCAAGCGGAGCCGGGTGGCCGCGGGCGACACCGCGCTCGTGGTGGGCCTGGGCTCGATCGGTTGTCTCCTGGCGCAGCTCCTGGCCCTCGAGGGCGCGCGCGTCCTGGCCTCCGATCTGCTGGAGAGCCGCCGCGCGCTGGGGGGCCGGATGGGCGCGCAGGTCTTCGATGGCGACGCGGCGCTGGACGCCGCGCTCCGGGACGCGACCGACGGGCGGGGCGCCGATCTCGTGATCGTCACCGCGGGCGGCGCGGCGGTGCTGCCCGCCGCGGCCGCCCGCGTCCGGGACGGCGGGACGCTGCACTACTTCGCGGGCGGCGGGGGGGACAGCCTGCCGCTGTCGCTCGGAGCGCTCTACCACCGCGAGCTGACCCTCACCGCGACCTACTCCTCCTCGCCGGCCGATCTGGAGGAGGCGTTCGCGCTGCTCGCGGGAGACCGGATCCGCGTGGACGGCCTCATCAGCCACCGGCTCCCGCTCGGGCGCCTGGGCGAAGGGGTGGAGCTGATGCGCCGTCACGAGGCGGTGAAGGTCTACGTGATCCCGTAGCCATGCGGGCCCAGGTGTTCTACGGGCCGGGCGATCTGCGCTTCGAGGACGTGCCGGTGCCCCAGCCGGAGCCCGGCGGTCTCGTGGTGCGGGTGGAGGCGGCGCTCACCTGCGGCACCGACGTCAAGACCCTGCGCCGCGGCCATCCCGTCATGATCCCGCACGTGCCCACCGTGTTCGGGCACGAGCTGGCCGGCGTGGTCACCGCGGCGGGGCGCGGCGCGCCCGGCGTGAAGGAAGGCGACCGGATCGTCGCCGCCAACTCGGCGCCGTGCGGGCAGTGTCGCCTGTGCGCGGCCGGCCGGCCGAATCTCTGCGAGGACCTGCTCTTCGTCAACGGGGCCTACGGCCAGTACATCGCGCTGCCACCGCGGCTGGTCGCCCGGAACGTGGTGCGGATCGGGCCGGGGCTGGCCGCCTCGAGCGCCGCCTTCGCGGAGCCGCTGGCCTGCGCCCTGCTGGGCGTGGAGCGGGGCCGCGTGGAGGCCGGCATGACGGTCGTCATCTGGGGCCACGGCCCCCTGGGCTGCCTGCTGGCTCTCGCGGCCCGCCAGCGGGGGGCGCAGGCGGTGATCGTGGGGAAGGCGGGCTGGCGCCTGGAGCGGGTGCGGACCCTGGGGCTCGGGACCTGCCTGGACGCCCTGTCCGTCCCCGACCTGATGGGGCACCTGCGGGGGCTGACCGGGGGGCGGGGGCCAGACGTAACCATCGATGCGACCGGCCGTCCGGAGGTCTGGGAGCAGGCCATAGATGGCGTCGGTCGGGGAGGCACCGTGGTACTGTTTGGAGGCTGCGCCCCGGGCACCTCGGTGCGGGTGGACACGCGTCGAGCCCACTACGAAGAGCTCACGCTGGTCGGGGCTTTCCACCACACCCCGGCCATGATCCGACGCGCTGTGGAGCTTCTTGCCTCGAAGGCGATCGAGCCCGGGGGGCTGCTGACTCATCGTATGGGGCTGGGGCAGGTGAAAGAAGCGCTCGCCCTGATGGAGCGTGGTGAGACCATGAAGGTGCTGGTGGATCCCTGGCAATGAGCAACGATTACCGGAGACGAGGGGTCTCGGCGGCCGCGGTGGTGCTGGCCGTGCTGGCCCTGGTATATCCGGTGGCGGCCTTCGATCCCGAGGCCACTTTCGCCAAGGGAACCACGGTCTTCGGCCTGCAGGTCGGGGGCGGCGTGGCCAACAACATCGAAGGCCACCGGACGCTCAGCGACATCTCGTTCCTGAATGCGGCCCCGCGGGTGTCCTACCTCTTCTTCTCGCCGTTCGGGAGCGGCCTCCTCCGGAGCGCGCTCGAGCCGGGGGTCGAGGGGTGGTTCCAGTACTACCTCTCCCCGAACGAAGCCACGGCCGAGGGCGTCAAGCTCGCGATGCGGTATCATCTGATCGGCTTCGGGCGGCTGGTCCCGTACTTCGAGGCCACCGCGGGAGCGGGGGGCACGAGCCTGCGGGTGAAGGAGATCGACTCGGCCTTCACCTTCGTGGTCGAGGCCGGAGGGGGCCTGGCGTACTTCGTCACGGACACGGTTGCGCTCAATGCGGGTTATCGCTTCCAGCACATCTCGAACGGACACACCTCGAGCCCGAACCGGGGCTTCAACTCCGACACCGGGATAGGTGGCGTCTCGTTCTATTTCAAGTGAGGGCACCATGACCACGCCGCTGCCGCTGCAACAGATCGTGCTGGCCGGGCCCCGGGGCTTCTGCGCCGGGGTGGACCGCGCCATTGACATCGTCGAGCTCGCGCTCCAGGTGTGCCCGCCTCCGGTCTACGTACGCAAGGAGATCGTGCACAACCGGCACGTGGTCGAGGCCCTCCGGGCCAAGGGCGCCCACTTCGTGGACGAGCTGGACGAGGTGCCCGACGACGCCACCGTGATCTTCAGCGCCCACGGCATCTCGCCGGCGGTGCGCGCGGAGGCCCACCGGCGCGGGCTGCGGGTGATCGACGCCACCTGCCCGCTCGTCACCAAGGTGCATCTCGAAGCCGTCCGGTACGCGCGCGAGGGCTACTCCATCATCCTGGTCGGCCACGCCGATCACGACGAGGTCGTGGGGACCATGGGCGAGGCGCCGGACCGCATGTTCCTG
Organism: uncultured bacterium; assembly: GCA_946479205.1. The sequence goes on from CAMLFJ010000018.1 coordinate 2,769, forward strand.
ATCGCCCATCCGGAGGACGTCGACAAGCTCAAGGTGGCCGATCCCGACAAGGTGGCCTATCTCACCCAGACCACGCTGTCGGTGGACGACACCCGGGACTGCATCGAGGCGCTGCGGCGCCGCTTCCCCAAGATCGTCGGGCCGGCCAAGGACGACATCTGCTACGCGACCCAGAATCGCCAGGCCGCGGTGAAGACGGTGGCGGGGGCGGTGGACGTGCTGCTGGTCATCGGGGCGGCGAACAGCTCGAACGCCAACCGGCTCGTCGAGGTCTCCACCGTCATGGGCACGCCGTCGTACCTGATCAACGACAAGAACGACATCAAGCCGGAGTGGCTCGAGGGCATGGGCCGCGTCGGGGTCACCGCGGGCGCCTCCACGCCCGAGTTCCTGGTGACCGAAGTGGTGGAGGAGCTGCGGCGCAAGCGCGCGTCCGACGTGCAGGAGGTCCACGTGGTCGAGGAGGACGTGCGCTTCGGCCTGCCCCGGGAGCTGGAGGACATCGCCAAGGCCGCGGGCAAGCCGCTGCCGCCGCGCAGCGGCGCGGTCGCGGTGACCCACTAGGCCATGCGGCTCGTCACCTTCCGACGCGGGCGCGGCGAGCCCAAGCCGGGCGCGCTCTGGCAGGAGCACGTGCTCGACCTGACCGGCCTCGCCAAGGATCTCGCGACCCAGCGGGGGACGGTGCGCCGCGGGCGCGGCGGGTTCCCGCGAACCGTGCTGGAGATCGTCCAGGGCGGCGAGGCGGTGATGGCGCTCACCCGCGAGGCGTGGGAGTACGGCCAGCGGCTCGTGGGGCAGACCCCCTCGGAGGAGCTGGCCCAGCGGCGGCTCGCCTACCCGGCCAAGCGGGTGCGACTGCTCGCCCCGATCCCGTCACCCGCCCGCAACGTGTTCTGCCTCGGGCGCAACTACGCCGACCACGCGGCGGAGCGCGGCGCCGCCGCGCCGGAGCATCCGGTCTACTTCACGAAGCCCGCGACCGCGGTGGTGGGGCCGGGCGACGACGTGGTGCACCACGCGATCACCAAGGAGCTCGACTACGAGGTCGAGCTGACCGCGGTGATCGGCACCGGCGGGCGCGACATCCCGCGGGCCGAGGCGCTCAAGCACGTCTTCGGCTACACGATCATCAACGACGTGACCGCGCGGGATCTGCAGAAGCGCCACCAGCAGTGGTTCAAGGGCAAGTCGCTGGACACCTTCTGCCCGATGGGCCCGGTGCTGGTCACCGCCGACGAGCTGCCGGATCCGCAGGCCCTCGCGATCTCGCTGCGGGTGAACGGCCAGGTCCGCCAGTCCAGCAATACCGCCAAGATGATCTTCCCGGTGGCCCAGTGCATCGAGGTGCTCTCCCAGGGCATGACGCTCCTGCCCGGGGACATCATCGCCACCGGGACGCCCGAGGGCGTCGGCGCGGCCAGCGGCAACTTCCTCAAGGCGGGCGACCGCATCGAGGCGGAAGTCGAGCACATCGGGGTCCTGCACAGCAAGATCGTTCGCCCTTAGGCGGGCCGCCGATAAGGGGCCGTCTGCTTCGTTGGCGCCCTCGACTGCCCGCTCAACGTAGAGAAAGTACGCCTCGCGGGCAGCCTTCGGGCGCCGCCTCGCAGCCGACCCCTTCTCGACGCCCCGGTAGCCGCTCACTACGCCTCCTTCTGATTGCAGGGTGCGCTCGGCCGGGCTAGCATGCTGGCCCGGGAGGGCGTGTGGCCATGCGAACGGTGATCGAGGGTGGGTGGGTCGTGGCGTGGAATGGCAAGAGCCACGAGGTTCACGAGCAGGGGAGCGTGGTGTTCGAGGGCGATCGCGTGGTGCACGCGGGGCCCGCGTGGACGGGGGCCGCGGATGCGCGCATCGCGGCGCGCGGCAAGCTGGTCTCGCCCGGCTTCATCAATACCCACGTGCACACCGCGGGCGGCGGGGGTGACTACCTGCTGCTCGACATGGCCAAGAACGACTACCGCACCGCCAACTACATGGCCTTCGCGGCGCCGCTCAAGGGCAAGATGCAGCCGCCGCCCGCCGAGCCCACCGCGGCGATCCGCGCCTTCACCTTTCTGCACGCGCTGAAGAACGGGACGACCACCGTCATCGACGTGGGCGGCCTGCGCGGCGACTGGGAGGGCTACGCGCGCCTGGTGGACGATCTCGGGGTGCGCGTCTACGGCGGCCCGCCGTTCCGCGACCGCGACACCTACACGGACGCGCAGGGCCGCCTCTACTACGACGAGGACGCGGCGGCCGGCCGGTCGCGCCTGCAGGAGGCGGTGGACTTCGGGCGCAAGTTCGACGGCGCCGCGGGGGGCCGGCTGCGCATGCTCTTCAACGCGGCCCAGGTCGAGACGTGCAGCGAGCCGCTGCTCCGGGCCGGCAAGGACGCGGCGCGCGCCCAGAGCGCGCCGATCCACACCCACGCGGGCGGCAACCTCGTCGAGTTCCAGCGCATCATGGACGAGTACCGCAAGACGCCGATCCGCTTCCTGGCCGACATCGGCTTCCTCGACGACCGCACCCTGCTCGGCCACGCGGTCTTCACCACCGCGCACGACTGGTCGCGCTACCCGTTCGGCGACGACGTGCGCGTGCTCGCCGAGCGCGGCTCGACCGTCGGGCACTGCCCGTACAAGTACGCGAAGATGGCGATGACGCTCCACTCCTTCCAGCGCTACCTGGACGCGGGCGTGACGCTGGCGCTCGGCACCGATACCTATCCGCTCGACATGGTGTCGGAGCTCCGGTGGGCGTCCATCCTGGCCAAGGTCACCGACGGCAACTACCAGGCCGGCCTCGCCCGCGACGTCTTCAACGCGGCCACCGTGGGCGGCTGCCGCTTCCTGGGACGGGAGGACCTCGGGCGGCTCGCCCCGGGCGCCAAGGCCGACATCCTGCTGATCAACCTGGACCACGTCGGCGGATCGCTCTACGCGGACCCGATCAAGGCGCTGGTGGATGGGGCGTCGGGCCGCGACGTGGATACCGCCATCGTGGACGGCCAGGTGCTGGTGCAGGGAGGGCGGGCCACGCGCGTGGACGAGGACGCGGTGTACGCGAAGGCGCGCGAGGTCACCCAGCACTACTGGAGCCGCGTGCCGTCCTGGCGGTGGGACGGCGCGACCGTGGACCAGATCGTGCCGCCCGCGTTTCCCATCCGCCGGGCGGGCGCGTGAGGCGCGCCGTCGCTGCTGCAGCCGCTGGCGCGCCGGCTGATCGCCCGCGCGGAGGAGGGGGGCTCCCCATGAGCACGACGATCGCCCGGAATTCCCACGCCGCTCCCCGCGAGGCGCCGGGGGGCCGCGCGCGATGAGTCCGGCCGGCACGATGACGAAGCGGCAGCGGGTGACCGCGGCGCTCGCGGGCCAAGCGGTGGACCGGGTGCCGCTCGCGTTCTGGCTTCACAACTTCGCGACCGAGAACTCGGCGAAGGGCCTGGCCGACGAGACGCTGCGGCTCGCGCGGGCCTTCGACTGGGACTTCCTCAAGCCGCAGTCGCGCGCCCAGTGCTTCGCCGAGATGTGGGGGCTGACCTACGCGCCGTCCGGCGACAAGGCGAAGCCATACACGGTCACGCACGCGCCGGTGGGCTCGGCCGACGACCTGGCGCGCCTGCCCACCGCCGATCCCCGCGAGGGCGCGCTCGGCGAGCAGCTCGAGGCGCTCCGGCTCATCCGTGCCGCGGTCGGCCCCGACGTGCCGATCATCTGGACGGTGTTCGCGCCGCCGATGATCCTGCCGATGCTGGCCCGCGGCGGCCGGGACCAGGCGATGCGCTTCCTCCGCGATGCCCCGCGCGAGACCGCGCGCGCGTTCGACGTGATGGCGGAGACCCTCGCGGAGTACGCGCGCCTCTGCCTGGCCGCGGGCGCGGACGGGCTCTTCTACGCCACCAACGTGGCGACGCGGGCCCTCATGACCGCGGAGGAGTGTCGGCGCTGGCAGCGCCCGTGGGACCTGCGCATCCTGAAGGCGGTCGAGGCGGCCCCGTTCAACCTGCTCCACGTCTGCGGAGCCGGCATCCAGCTCGAGGAGTTCGCGGACTACCCGGTCACCGCCTTCTCGTTCGCGACGGTGCCCGGCAACCCGACCCTCACCGAGGCGCGCGCGCGCACCGGGCGCGCGGTGGTGGGCGGGCTACCCGCCAAGCCCGAGATCGCGGGCATGACGGAGGCCGCGCTCGTCGAGCGGGCTCGGGCCGCCACGCGCGAGATGGACCGCGGCCTCCTGCTCGGGCCCGACTGCTCGATCAATCCCGAGACGCCGGAACGGCTGCTCCACGCGGTCGGCCAGGTGGTACGGCACAGCGCATCATCTTGACCGCTGGAAGGCCCCGTAACGCTGTGGTAGCATCCCCGCCACACAAGACCGCATCGTCCTTCTTCCTCCCCAGGAGGTATGCATGGACATCGCCAAGATCCGGAATGTCGCATTCGTCGGCCACGGCGGCGTGGGCAAGACCTCCCTGGTCGAAGCGATCCTGTTCGCATGCGGAGCCAGTACCCGGCTCGGGCGTGTGGACGACGGGACCACCACCACCGACTTCGACCCCGACGAGATCAAGCGCAAGATCTCGCTGAACACCGCGGTCGGCTTCGCCGATCACCAGGGTCACCGGCTCAACCTCATCGACACCCCCGGCTACGGTGACTTCGTGGCCGACGCGCGCGCCGGCCTGCGGGTGGCCGGGGCCGCGGTGGTGGTGGTCGACGCGGTGGCGGGCGTGCAGGTGCAGACCGAGAAGGTCTGGAAGTTCGCCAACGACTTCGCCCTGCCGCGCGCGATCGTGGTGAACCGGCTCGACCGCGAGCGGGCCGACTTCTTCCGCACGCTCGAGTCCCTGCAGAAGCGGCTGAAGGGCCGGCTCGTGCCGATGCATCTCCCGATCGGCGTCGAGAACGGCTTCACGGGCGTGGTGGACCTGATCGCGATGCGGGCCCTCGTGCTGGCCGACGGCAAGGTCAAGGAGGCCGAGATCCCGGCCGATCTCGTCGAGACCGCCCGCTCCTACCGCGAGAAGCTGACCGAGGCCGCCGCCGAGACCGACGATGATCTCCTCACGAAGTACCTCGAGGAAGGCTCGATCGGCGAGGCCGAGATGCTGGTCGCGCTGCGCCGGGCGATCATGTCCGGCGACCTGGTGCCCATCCTGGCCAGCTCGGCGACGCGCGGCATCGGGATCGGGCCGCTGCTCGACCTGATCGTGAAGGAGTTCCCGTCGCCCGCCGACGCGGCGGAGGTGGAGGGCACGGAGCCGCGCACCAAGGCCGCGGCCCGGCGGGCCGCCGACCCCAAGGCCCCGCTCAGCGCGGTGGTGTTCAAGACGATCTCGGACCCGCACGTGGGCAAGCTCTCCGTGTTTCGCGTCTACTCGGGTACGCTTCGGTCCGACAGCCAGGTGTTCAACGCGGCGCGCGACAGCCGCGAGCGGATCGGCCACCTGGGCTGGCTCTCCGGCAAGACCCAGAAGCCGGTCGAGTCGCTGGGCCCCGGCGAGATCGGGGTGGTGGCCAAGCTCAAGGACACCCTGACCGGCGACACCCTCTCCGACGAGGCGCATCCGGTCGTGTTGCCCGGCATCTCGTTCCCGGAGCCCGCGATCTCCTTCGCGATCCAGCCGAAGACCCGCGGCGACGAGGACAAGATCTCGATCGCGCTGCACCGCATGGCCGAGGAAGACCCCACCCTCCATCATCACTACGATCCAGAGACCAAGCAGCTCCTGGTCTCGGGCATGGGACAGCTCCACGTCGAGGTGGTGGTCGAGCGCATGAAGCGGAAGTACAATGTGGACGTCTCCCTGCTCCCGCCCCGCATTCCCTACCGCGAGACGGTCAAGGGCCGCGCGGAGGTGCAGGGCAAGTACAAGAAGCAGACGGGTGGGCGGGGTCAGTACGGCGACACCTGGATCCGGGTCGAGCCGCTCACCCGGGGCGGCGGCTTCGAGTTCGTGGACGACATCTTCGGGGGCGCGATCCCGCGCAACTTCATCCCCTCGGTGGAGAAGGGCGTCCGCGATTGCATGAAGCGCGGCATCCTCGCGGGCTACCCGGTGGTGGACCTCAAGGTCACGCTCTACGACGGCTCCTACCACGACGTGGACTCCTCGGACATGGCCTTCCAGATCGCGGCCTCGATGGGACTGCAGAAGGGTTTCATGGAGGCCAAGCCGTGCCTGCTGGAGCCGGTGATGAACGTGGAGGTCACCGCGCCGTCGGAGGGGGCGGGCGACGTCATCGGCGACCTCAACGGCCGCCGCGGGCGGATCGTGGGCATGGAGCCGGACGGCGACGTGGTGGCGGTGCGCGCCCAGGTGCCGATGTCCGAGATGCTCACCTACGAGTCGAGCCTGCGCTCGATGACCGGCGGCCGCGGAGGCTACTCGATGGAGTTCTCGCACTACGAGGAAGTGCCGAACCAGCTCGCCGAGAAGGTCGTCGCGGCCCACCGGGCCGAGAAGGACAAGCACTAGCCCCGTCCGCTCCATGTTCGTGACCCACGTCGAATGCACCGTCTGCGGGCACCACCACGCCGCCCGCGGTGTCCTTACCGTGTGCGTCCGCTGCGGCCAGATGCTCGCGGTCCGCTACGATCTGCCCCGCGTCGCGGCCGCCGTCACCAAGGACGCCCTCCGGCAGCGGCCGCCCGGGATGTACCGGTTCCGCGAGCTGCTCCCGCTCGACGCCGGCGAGGAGCCGGTGACCCTGGGCGAGGGGGGTACCCCGCTGCTCGCGCTGCCGCGGCTCGCCGCGCACCTGGGCCTGCGGCACCTCCTGGCCAAGGACGAGGGCCAGAACCCCACCGGCTGCTTCAAGGCGCGCGGGCTCGGCATGGCGATCACCAGGGCTCGGACGCTCGGAGTGCGCGGGCTCATGATCCCGTCGGCGGGGAACGCGGGCGGCGCCGCCGCGGTGTACGGGGCCCGCGCGGGCATCCCGGTGGCGGTGGTGGTGCCGCGCGACACGCCCGAGGCGGCCATCGCCGAGGCCGCGCTGGCCGGCGCTCACGTGTTCACGGTGGACGGCACCATCGCCACCGCGGGGCGGGTCATCGCGATGGTCGCGCCCGAGATCGGCTGGTTCGACCTGGCCACGCTCAAGGAGCCCTACCGGCTCGAGGGCAAGAAGACAATCGGCCTCGAGCTGGCCGAGCAGCTCGGCTGGGACGCCCCGGACGTGCTCGTGTATCCCACCGGGGGCGGCACCGGGCTCGTCGGCATCTGGAAGGCCTACGAGGAGCTGGCCGCGATGGGCTGGGTCAAGGCCGGCCAACCGCGCTTCATCGCGGTCCAGGCCGAGGGCTGCGCCCCGCTCGCGCGCGCCTGGGACGAGAAGGCCGACACCACGTCGACCGTGGAGAATCCGTTCACCAACGTCCACGGCCTGCGCGTGCCGGGCCCGTTCGCGGGGCGGCAGATGCTCCGGCTCATGCGCGAGACCGGTGGCCACCCGCACACCGTCGGCGAGCTCGCGATCGTGGACGCCCAGCGACTCCTCGCGCGGCTCGAGGGCATCTGGACGACGCCCGAAGGGGCGGCCACTTTGGCCGCGCTCCTTCAAATGCGGGACGAGGGGCGGGTAGCGCCGAGCGAGCGAGTCGTGCTGATCCTCACCGCGGCCGGGATCAAGAGCGCGCCGCCGCCGTTCCCGGCCCCGATTCATCTCGAGGGCGCGCCCGCCGACATCCTGGCCCGGATGAAAGAGGCGATGCGCGCGTAATTCCCTTGACACTGCCGCGGGCCGATTTGTAGATTCTCGTCACTCCCGGTCGAGAAGCTGGAGTTTCCCGATCCTGGCGGTGGAGGGCACATCATGAGCACGGTCAGTCGCAGAGGGTTCCTGCGTGCGTCGGGACTCGGCCTGGGTGTGCTCGCGTCCGGCGGTCTCGCCGGGTGCGCCACGTCCATGAAGGGCGACTTCGCTCCCAAGACGGGGCCGCGGGTCGTCGTGATCGGCGGGGGCTGGGGCGGGGCGACGGCGGCCAAGTACGTGCGCCTGCTCGACCCCAAGGTCGAGGTGATCCTGGTCGAGCCTAATCGCGAGTTCATCTCGTGCCCGTTCAGCAACCTGGTCCTGGCCGGGGTGCGCACGATCGACTCGCTCACCATGGGCTACGGCGGCCTGCGCAAGCACGGGGTGCGGATCATCCACGAGAGCGCCACCGCCATCGAGCCCGACCAGAAGCGGGTGCGACTCGGCGAGGGTTACCTGCAGTACGACCGGCTCGTGGTCTCGCCGGGCGTGGATTTCCAGCTCGAGCAGATCGAGGGGCTGGCCCAGAGCCAGGACAAGGTCCTCCACGCCTGGAAGGCCGGCCCGCAGACCGTGCAGCTGGCGCAACAGATCGCCGCGATGCCCGACGGCGGCGTGTTCGTGCTGAGCATCCCGCTCGCCGCCTACCGCTGCCCGCCCGGCCCGTACGAGCGCACGTCGATGGTGGCCTGGTACCTCAAGACCAACAAGCCCAGGGCGAAGCTGATCGTGCTGGACGCCAACCAGAACATCATCTCCAAGGCCGCGCTGTTCCGGGCGGCCTGGCAGGCCTATCCGAACATCGACTACCGGGGGGCGAGCCGGGTGGTCGGGGTCGACCCGGGCAACAAGGAAGTGCGCACCGAGTTCGACAAGATCCGCTACGACGTGGTCAACGTGATCCCGCCCCAGCGCGCGGGCGCCATCGCGGTGCAGGCGGACCTGGTCGGCGGCGACAAGCGCTGGTGCGAGGTCAATCACGTGACCTACGAGTCGGTGAAGCACCCCGGCATCCACGTGATCGGCGACGCCACCATCGGCCTCCCGGTGCCGAAGTCCGGGAACATCGCCAACGCGATGGGCAAGATCACCGCCGCCTCGGTGGTGAGCCTGCTCAACGGCAAGGAGCCGCCCACCCTGGCTCCCGGCAATACCTGCTACAGCTGGGTGAGCGACCGGGAGGCCATCGCGGTGGTCAACGCCTACAAGATCGAGAACGGCAAGGTCGTGCAGATCGAGCAGAAGCTCACCCCGGCCCAGAGTCCGCTGGTGGCCCAGCGCGCGATCGGCTGGACCCAGTCCATCTGGGCGGACATCCTGGCATGAGCGCCATGGGCCCGGCCATGCGTCTGACGCCACGCTCTATCGTCCTCGCCGCCGCGCTCGTCCTGGGCGCGGGGGCCGGCCACGCCGCTCACGCCGCGGGCCCGCTCGACGAGCGCGGCGCGCTCCAGTCCGTCACCTGCGCGGCCTGCCACGGCCAGGCGGGCAATAGCCGCTCGAGCGCGATGCCGATCATCGCGGGCCAGGACGCGGCATACCTGAAGAAGCAGATCGGGGACTACGCGGCGGGCAAGCGCCTCTCGGCCGAGATGGAGCCCTACGCCAAGCAGGTGCTGAACCTGGGCGTGGACGACGTCGCCGCCTACTTCGCCTCCCGCCGCCGCGAGCCCACGCCGATTCCGTCGCCGGCCGACGCGGTGGCCCGCGGGCGCAGCGCGGCCGCCCCGTGCGCGGGCTGTCACGGCCCGCAGGGACAGGGCGACGCGGCCAAGCTGATCCCGAGCCTGGCCGGTCAGGCGCCAGGCTACCTGCGCGAGCAGATGCTGCTGTTCAAGCAGGATCGGCGCAGCCCGGGCGATCCGGCGTTGACCGCGGTCAAGGCGCTGCTGAAGACGATCCCCGACGAGACCCTCGGGGACCTGGCCGCGTACTACTCGAGCCTCCGCTGAGCCGGCGCCCGAATCGGGGCGTTCGCGCTATCATGGTGGCCTTCATGAGCCATCATGCCCTGCGGGCGCCGCGCGCGTGACGCCGACGCTGGAGATCGCGCTCTTCGCCCTCGCCTTCTGTGGCGCCTTCCTCTCCGGTCTCGTCGGGGTCGGCGGCGCGGTCGTGATGATCCCGCTGCTGTACTACGTGCCGCCGCTGCTGGGCGCGGGCGAGCTGCCGATCAAGGTGGTGGCCGGGCTCAGCATGACCCAGGTCCTCGCGGCCGCGGTGGTGGGCACGTGGAGCCACGGGCGGCACGCGCTGGTGCACCGCGGCCTGGCCCTCACCGGCGGCCCCGCGATGGCGGCGGGATCGCTGCTCGGCGCGGTCTTCTCGGCCCAGGTCTCCGGGCGCGCGCTCCTCGTCACCTTCGCCCTCATGGCCACGATCGCCCTGCCCCTCATGTTCGTCGCGCCCGCCGACCCGCCCGCGGGCGACGACCGCGCCCCGGTCACCTTCAACCGCGCGACCGTCATCGCCCTCTGCGGTTCGATCGGCTTCGTGTCGGGGCTCGTCGGGGCGGGCGGGGCGTTCCTCCTCGTGCCGGTGCTGGTGGGCGTGCTGCGCGTTCCGATGCGGCTCAGCATCGGGACCTCGCTCGCGATGGTGGGCATCTCGGCGGTGACCGGGTTCCTGGGCAAGGCCTTCACCGGACAGATCCCGCTCTGGCCCGCGGTGACGGTGGTGCTGGGCTCGCTCAGCGGCGCGCCCCTGGGCGGGCGGGTGAGCCGCGGCGTGCCGGTGACGGTGCTGCGGGGCGTGCTCGCGGGCATCATCACGCTGGTCATGCTGCGCGTCTGGTACGACGTGGTCTCGCATTAGCATGCGCTACGGCTTCGTGATCGACCAGCGGAAGTGCATCGGCTGCCACGCCTGCACGGTGGCGTGCAAGGAAGAGAACCAGGTTCCGCTCGGGGTCAACCGCACCTGGGTGAAGTACATCGAGAAGGGCACGTTCCCGGACACCCGGCGCTACTTCACGGTGATGCGGTGCAATCACTGCGACAACGCGCCGTGCGTGACGATCTGCCCGACGGTGGCGCTCTACCGGAGGCCGGACGGCATCGTGGACTTCGACGGCGCCCGGTGCATCGGCTGCAAGTCGTGCATGCAGGCGTGTCCCTACGACGCGCTCTACATCGATCCCGAGACGAACACCGCGGCCAAGTGCCACTACTGCGCCCATCGCGTGGAGTCGGGCCTCGAGCCGGCGTGCGTGGTGGTGTGCCCGGTCCAGGCCATCGTGCCCGGGGATCTCGACGATCCGAACAGCACCATCGCGCGGCTCGTGGCCTCGCAGCAGACCCAGGTCCGCAAGCCGGAGCAGGGGACGCGGCCCAAGCTCTTCTACGTGGGCGCGGAGTCCGCCGCGCTCACGCCGGAGATGCAGGAGCGGCGCGGGGGCTACGCGTTCTCGCAGGTCGGCAGCATCCCCACCCCGGGCCGGCCCAACCGCGCGGTCGCGCGGCCGGCCGCGACGGGGGTCACCGCCGCGACCGATGGCATGGACCTGCTCGCGCTGGCGCGCACCGTCTACGATGTCGCGCATCCGGAGCGGCCGTGGGGTTGGAAGGTGGCCGCGTATCTCTGGACCAAGTCCATCGCGGCGGGCGCCTTCCTGGTCGCTTCGCTGGGCATCGGCGCCGGCTTCCTGAGCGCGGACACCCTGACCGGGCTGGCGGTGCCGGTGATCGGCCTCGCGTTCCTGCTGCTGACCTCGCTGCTCCTGGTGCTCGACCTCAAGCGGCCGGAGCGCTTCCTGTACCTGGTCTTCAAGCCCAACCCGCGCTCGTGGCTCGTGCTGGGCGGCTTCATCCTGTTCGCGGCGGGGGTGCTGGGAACGCTGTGGCTGCTGGCCGGCCTCATCGGCAGTCTCGGGGCGCTGCACCTGCTGGCCTGGCCGATGGCCCTGGTCGCGGCGGCGACCGCCGGCTACAGCGCGTTTCTCTTCGGCCAGGCCGAGGGGCGCGACTTCTGGCAGAGCCCGCTGCTGCTGCCGCACCT
>CAMLFJ010000019.1 GCA_946479205.1 uncultured bacterium
CCGGCGACCTACTACTTCCGCACCACGCCCCGCTTCGAGACCGGCGCCCCGGCCCACGTCTGGCTCAACGACGTGATCGCGGTGGGCTCGGCGGTGCGGCGGGCCGACGCGGTGATCCTGGACTTCTACGTGGTCACCTAGCCGGCCGGACACGGCAGGGGCGGCCGCGGCTAGCGGATCACGCGCCCCGCGCGGCCCACCATCGCGGACGGGATGGTGATCCCCAGCGCCGCCGCGGTCTTCAGGTTGACCGCCAGCTCGAACCGGGTGGGCCGCTCGACGGGCAGATCGGGGGGCTTGGCGCCCTTGAGGATCTTGTCCACGTAGACCGCGACGCGCGTATTGACGTCGGCCAGGCTCGGGCCGTAGGAGAGCAGGCCGCCCGCCTCGACGATCTCCGGCCACTCGTACATGGCGGGCAGCCGGTGGGTGGCCGCGAGCTTGAGGATCCGCTCCCGGTTGCTCGAGAGAATCGGATCGGCGGTGACGAAGAGCGCGCCGGCCCCGCCGCGCGCGATGCTCGCGAAGGCCTCGGGATACTGCTCGGGCAGCCGCGCGTCCGCCACGTGGATCTCCAGCGCCATGCTCCGCGCGGCCGCCTCGGTCTCCTTGGCCTCGGCCGAGCTGCTCGGATTGCGGAGATTGGCGAGCACCGCGACCCGGCGCAGGCCGGGCAGGCACTCGCGGAGGATCTCCAGCCGCTTGCCGGCCAGCTCCGGGAGATAGGTGGTCACGCCGGTCACGTTGCTCCCGGGACGGGCGAGGCTCGTCACGAAGAGGCCGGCGACCGGATCGGTACCGCTCACCATCACGATGGGGATCGTGGACGTCGCGTTCTCGGCGGCCCGGATCGCGGGCGAGGAGACCGCGACGATCAGGTCCACCCCGCTCCGCACCAGGTCCGCGGCGAGATCGGGCAGGCGCTCGAAGTCCTCGTTGGCCGAGCGGATCTCGAACCGGACGTCGCGCCCTTCCACGTAGCCCATGTCGCGGAGGCGCTGGCGGAGCTCGATCATGCCGCCGCGGGCCGACACCGACGAGGGGGTGAGGTAACCGACGCGGGGGACGCGCGCGGCGGGCTGCTGGGCGGAGCCCGCCCGGGGGAGGACCAGCGCCCCCACCGCCAGCGTCGCGACAAACGCCCGCCGATCCGCCACCACGCCCAGGCCCTTGGTCATTGGAGTCCCCCGCTCACTCGTCGTAGAATAGCCGGAACCGGGAGCAGGTCAACAACCGCGGGGGGCCATTCTTGGGACGAGCGCGTATCCTGGTGATCGACGACGAGCGCGCGGTGCGTGATTTGATCTCGGACGCCCTCCTCATCGAAGGCCACGACGTCCACACCGCCGAGAACGGCAAGGAGGGCCTCGACCTCATCGGCCAGTATCGCTTCGACCTCGTGTTCTGCGACCTGCGCATGCCCGAGATGGACGGCCAGACCCTCTACGAGGAGGTCCAGCGCGATTATCCGCAGGTGCTCAAGCGAATCGTCTTCGTGACCGCCCAGGCGAACTCGTCGGACTATGGCGCGTTCCTGCGCGAAACCGCGATCCCGGTCATCGAGAAGCCCTTCACCCTGAGCCAGCTCCGGCAGGCCGTCTCCAAGATGGTGGGGCTGACCCGGTAGACGCTCCGCGCGGTCAGTCTTGACCGAGCGATTTCAGGAAGTCGGCGTTGGTCGCGGTGAGCTTGAGACGGCCCAGGAGCGCTTCCATCGCCTCCTGCGGCTTGGTGCCGGACAGGGCCCGCCGCAGCATGTGGATCTTCTTCATGTCCTCCTCGGAGAACAGCAGCTCCTCGCGCCGGGTTCCGGACCGCATCAGATCGAACGAGGGGAAGATCCGCCGGTCGGCCAGCTCGCGCGAGAGGTAGAGCTCCATGTTGCCGGTGCCCTTGAACTCCTCGAAGATGATCTGGTCCATCCGCGAGCCGGTGTCCACCAGCACCGTGCCGATGATCGTGAGCGAGCCGCCCTCCTCGATCTTGCGGGCCGCCCCGAAGAACGCGCGCGGCATCTGGAAGGCGCGGCTGTCGATGCCCCCCGACATGGTGCGTCCGCGCGAGGAGAGCTCGTTGTTGTAGGCGCGGGTCATGCGGGTGAGCGAGTCGAAGAGGATCAGCACGTCCCGCTTCTCCTCTACTATTCGTTTCGCTTTATCGATGACTTGCTCGGTGATTTCTATATGTCGCCGGTAGGGATTGTCGTTGCTGGAGGCGAAGATCTCGGCCTGCTTGCCGATCTGCATCTTGAAGTCGGTGACTTCCTCCGGCCGCTCGTCCACCAGCAGCACCATCACCACCACCTCGGGATGGTTGGCGAGCACCGATTTGGCGATCTTCTGGAGCAGCATGGTCTTGCCGGTGCGGGGCGGGGCCACGATCAGCCCGCGCTGCCCTCGGCCGATCGGCGCGATCATATCCAGCGCGCGCATGGAGAGCTCGTCCCGGGTGAGCTCGAGCTTGAACTTCTCGTACGAATGAACCGCGGTGAGGCCTTCGAAGATCGACGGGGTGGGCGGTCGAGACGGCGGACGGGGCGGCATCGGACCACGCGGACCCTGGCCTTGCCCTCCGCCCTGGCCCTGACCCGATCCTTGCCCTTGCCCTGGCCCCTGCCCTTGCGGCGGTCGGTTCCCGGAGTGGCGGCGGTGGCGAGATCGCCTACTCACGTGGGATGCTCATTGGCGCAAGCCCTTTCCTTCAGTAGCGGTAGAGGTGAACCGTCAAGCCGCTCAATCGGCGCCGCGGTGCGGGGGCACGCGCGGGGGCCCCGGTCGGCAGGCCCATGACTGACCCCAAGTGTACCGGAACGTGTTCGCCGCCACCAGAGAATCGGGGCCACCGGTTTAGGGTGTTCTTACCGGGTCGTTCGTTCCGGTGCCCGGGAGGCAGGCCCCGGCCCGTGGGCCATCACCGCCAATTCCGGCGCGTTGCGCCATGGGGCACGCGGCACATGGCTTGCTCCTTCCCGTGACATGCCCTCCCGGTGGCGCTCGGTCTGCATCGTCGTGACTCCCGGCTCCGGAGAGGGCCGGGCGCGCGGGGTCGCCCGGAGGCTCGGCCGGCTCCTCCGGCGCCGGGGCTCGGCGGTCACAACCCAGGCCTTCGACACCCTGCCGTCGCTGGTGGAATGGGCCAGAACCTGCGGGCCGGAGTTCGACGCGATCTGCTGCGTCGGCGGCGACGCCACCCAGAGCGCGGCCGGGCTCCTGGCCCGGCGCCACCGGATCCCGTTCGTCCCGATCCCGACCGGCTTCGGCAACCTCTTTGCCCGGGTCTTCGGTCACCACTCCTCTGCCCGCGAGGTGGCACGCCTGCTCGACGAGGGCGAGATCCGGCTGGTGGACGTCGGCGTGGCGGGAGACGAGCTCTTCCTCTCCCACAAGAGCTATGGCTTCCTCGACCAGATCCAGGAGGCGGTGGAGGACGGCCGGCGCCAGCCGCGCGATCGCGTCCGTCGCCTGGCCGCCTATTACTGGACGGCGGTGCGGGCGGTCTGGCGCACGCCGCTCGCCCCGCTCGGCGTCGAGGTGGACGGGGTATTGGCCGCGGACCAGGCCGTGCTGGTCACAGTGGCCAACGTGGAGACCTATCGCGACTTCCTGAGCCTCACCCCAGCGGCGTCGCCGGTCGACGGGCGCCTCGACGTCTTCGTCGTCCCGCGGACCTCGAAGTGGGGCCTGGCGTGGCGCCTCCTCCGTCTCAAGCTGCGGCTGCCCGGCCGCTGGAGGGGCGTCTCGGTCTACCGCGGGCGCGAGGTCGTGGTCGTGAGCGCGGCCGGGCGCGAGACGCTACGGGTCGTGCGGCGGGTGCTGCCGCTGCTGTTGCCCCCGGGCGCGATCGAGCGGCTCAAGCGGCGTCAGCTCGAGGGAGAGGAAGAGGTCCCGCTCGAGACGGTGGGCTGAAGCCCGGCGCGCTTCGCCCGCCAGCTCATGGCCGCGAGCGCGAGTAGGCCGATCGCGATCCACACGACCTGACGCGCCCGGCGCACGAAGCTGAACGCGAGCCCGGCGCCGGCCCCCAGGCCCATGGCCTCGAACGCGGCCGCGTTGGCGCTCTCGAAGGCCCCGAGGCTCGCGGGCACCAGGAACGTCGCGAAGCGCACCCCCGCGCCGAGCGCCTCGATCACGGTGGCGGTCACGAGGTCCGCCGGGATGCCCAGGAAGACGAGGATCACGAAGGCCTCGACGGCGCCGAGCAGCCAGCCGGCCAGGTGGAACGTGGTGGACAAGGTGAGTCGGCGCCAGTCACGCCGGTAGTAGTCGCGCAGGGCCGCGTCGAGACGCTGCGCCGAGTCGGCGCGCGTCACCACCCCGAACCACTCGAGCAGCCGGCCGGCGCGCCCGACGATGCCCACGATCTGCACGCCGACGAAGCCCCCCACCGCCGCCACCTCGACCACGAGCAGCCAGAGCATCGCCGCGATCACGCTGGAGTCGGTGGCGAGCGTGGTCCAGGCGAGCGCGATCCCGATCACGAGGAAGAGGGCCTGCGCGATGGTGAGCGTGGTCTTCGCGATCACCACCGACGGCACGCTCTCCTCGTAGGTGACGTCACGACGGATCAGCCATGCCTTCACGGCCTCGCCGCCCATCGAGCCGAGCGCGGTCACCAGGTTGAGGGCCTCGCCGGCCAGGCGCGCGCCATAGAGGCGGTGAAACGGCGCCGGATCGCGCGGGAACGCGAAGCGCCAGCCCAGGGTGTCCACCGCCATGATCGCCGCGTAGGGCAGGCAGACGAGCAAGAGCTGCCACCACGTGAGGCGGGCCAGGGCCTCGAGGATCGGCGCCGGGCCGATGCGGTACACCGACAGCGCGATCGCCACGATCCCGAGCACGAGCAGGACGGCCTTCAACCGGCGCATGGCAGAGGATCGTACAACTTCCATGCCACCCACCCGACACTGGACCTCTGTGGGATGATTGAAGTGTGAAAAGGGTCATACGGTACCGGCTCACCGCGGGAGCGTGCGGGCTCCTGGCCGCCTATCTGGTCCTGGCGCTCGCCGCGGCGCAGCAACAGTTCCTCCCCCTCGACCGGAGCGTCCGGGCCTGGGTCCAGCCCATGCGTAGCGGCTGGCTCGACGTCTCGATGGCCGCGGTCTCGTTCCTGGGCGAGCCGGCCGGCCTCATCCCGCTGATCCTGATCGCCTCCGCGCTGCTGTGGCGCGCGAGCCGGCGCTGGGCCCTGCTGCTACCGGCGCTGATGGCCGGCACCGGCGTGCTGCAGCTCGTGGGCAAGTGGGCCGCGAACCGGCCGCGGCCCAACGCCGCGCCCTGGGGCTTCCCGAGTGGCCACGTGCTGAGCCTGGCCGTCTTCTTCGGCATCCTGGCGTTCCTGCTGGTCACGCTGTCCGGGCGACGCCGGCGCTGGCGCGTCTCGGCCTGCCTCGCGTGCGGGGCCGCGGTGGGGCTGGTCGCGGCGAGCCGCATCTACCTCGACATGCACTGGCTCTCCGACGTGATCGGGGGCTTCGCGCTGGGCACCGCCTACCTGTTGCTCGCGATCGGCGCGGCGCAGGCCCTCGCCCGCCGCACCGCGGCCCGCCCGCCCGTCACGCTGACCGAGCCGATCGAGGCCGCTCCCCCCGCGTGACGCCGCGCGCCGACGTGGTGGGCAGCCTCCTGCGCCCGGCCTATCTCCGCGAGGCGCGGCAGGGCGCGCGCGAGGGGCGCGTCACCGCCCTAGCGCTGCGCGCGGCGGAGGATCGCGCGGTCCACGACGCCATCGCGCTCCAGGAGGCGGCGGGCCTCGACGTGGTCACCGACGGCGAGCTGCGCCGGTCGTCCTGGGTGATCACGATCCCGCTTCGCGAGGAGGGCGCGGCGCGCGCGCCGCTCGCCGGCTTCGAGTTCCTGCCCGCCGATCCCGGCTGGTGGTCGCTCTGGAAGGAGCCGGACGGCCGCCGCGCCCAGGTGTGGACCAATCCGACGCGTCCCTTCGTCACCCGACCGATCGAGGTGGTGCGCGACGTGGTCTCCGACGAGTACGCGTTCCTCAAGGCGCACGCGCGCGCCCGCACCAAGTTCACGATCCCCTCCCCGAGCTGGCACCGCATCTTCTGGCACCGCGAGTACTCGCGCGCCGCCTACCCGACCCCGGAGGACTTCTTGCGGGCGATCGCCCGCTATCTACGCGAGCAGGTGGTGCCGCACATCATCGCGCTGGGCGGCGACTACATCCAGATGGACGCGCCCAACTACGCCCAGTGGCACGTGGACCGGGAGAACCGGGCCGCGTTCGAGTCGTGGGGGCACGACATGGCCGCCGAGCTGGTCGCCGACGCGGAGATCGACGATAGCGTGTTCGAGGGCGTCCGCGGGGTCACCCGCGCGATCCACATCTGCCGCGGCAATGCGCCGGGCGGGCGATGGCTGGCCGACGGCGGCTACGAGTCCATCGCGGCGCAGGTCTTCCCGCGGCTCACCCGCTACGACCGTCTGCTGCTCGAGTACGACACGCCCCGCGCGGGGGACTTCGGCCCGCTGCGCCACGTGCGGCCGGAAGCGACGGTGGTCCTGGGCCTGCTGACCACCAAGCAGGGCGCCCTCGAGGACGCGGCCACGGTCGAGGCCCGGATCCGTGAGGCCGCGCGTCACGTGCCGCTCGAGCGGCTCGCGCTGAGCCCGCAGTGCGGCTTCGCCTCGGGCGAGGCGGGCAACCCGCTCACCCCTGAGCAGCAGGAAGCCAAGCTCCGCCTGGTGGGGACCCTCGCCCGCCGCGTCTGGCCCTAGCCGCGCGGCCGACGCATCTTCGAGCGCCGGCTCCGCCGGCGCAATCCCGCTCTTGGGGGAGGCCTCGGAGGGGGCCCCCTTCCTAGACTACAGAAGGCCCCCTCCGACTTAGGTCTGGGCGATGCCCCCGCGCACCGCGCCGCCCTTGATGCTGCCCCAGAGCGTCTCGAAGCCCTCGGGGAGCGGGCGGCTGTTGGGCGGGGCCAGCCAGAGGCGCATGAGCAGGCGGTCGCGGCCCGGCTCGGGGGCGTCCTCGTAGGCGGTGCGGCCGTGGTAGATCACGTGGTTGTTCAGGAGCTGGATATCGCCCGGCTCGAGCTCCATCTCGTACCCGAGCTCGTCGCACACCGTCGCCAGCAGGTCGAGCGCCTCGTCCTGGGCCGGGGTGATGCGCGGGACCGCGCCGATCTTCTGCGCCGCCTCCACGAACGTGCGCGAGTACTGGGTGGTGAACTTGTCCTCGCGCATCGCGAAGATGGGCATCGCGTAGATCGACGCCTCCCCGCCCGTCTCCTCGCCCTGGCGGCTCCGGTAGTAGTCGGAGCAGAGCAGCGCGTGCAGATCCGGCCGCCGCTCGAGGATCGCGTTGCTGACCGCGGGGACGCTGACCACGCGGCTCGTGCCGCCCCGGCGGGCCGAGCGCACGCAGAGCAGCCCGACCACGTCGCAGCGATCGGTGTGCCAGCGCAGGGGGCCGCTCGAGCGCGCCTTCGCGCGGGAGGTGACGCCCTCGTCCTTGGGCACCGCGGGCTGGACCACCTCGCCGTAGAGCCGGACCTCGTCGCGCACCTCGCCGATGAGCTCGCCGTGCGCGTTCTGGTGCACCGCCCGCCCCAGATGGCAGCCGAGCCCCCACCAGATCGCGCGGAGCTCGTCGTCGGAGTACCGCTCGACCGGCAGCCCGCGCAGGAGCGCGAGGCCGCGGCCCCACTCGAGATCGCGATTGACCTGGGCCAGCTCGGCGGAGACGCCGGGCAGCGGGAAGTCCTTCTTCCGGATGTCCGGCCAGTCGAGGCCGCGCGCCTGCACCGCGCGCAGGGCCGCGTCGATCTCGTCCACCGCGGCCGGGGAGAACCGGTGGATCCAGTCGGTCGAGCCGGCCAGCTCCCGTCCGTGCCAGACCATCGGGCCGGCGATCGGCGTGTCCATCAAGGTGCGCGTCATGGCAGTCAAGGCTAGCCGAGCCGCCCTCGCGTCCGCAAGCCCGACGGGCTTAGAATCGACCATCATGGCCGGGCCTCACGGTGGGTTGGTTGCCGGACTGCTGGGGGCCCTGCTGGCGGGGCTGCTCGCCGGCTGTGCGGGCCCGGCCTCCGGCCAGTCCCCCGCCTCGGACCGCGCCCTGATCACCGCCGCGCCCAACGGGGCCCGGGAGGAGATCCCGGTCACGATCGGCAAGCCCGAGGGCCCGGGGCCGTTTCCCGCGGTGGTCATCATGCACGACTGCAGCGGCCTCGGCCCCCGGTCCAGCGGCGCCCCGGGACGCTGGGCCCGGGAGCTGGGCTCCCGCGGCTACGTCACGGTGATCCCCGACAGCTTCACCACCCGGGGCCATCCCGACGGCGTCTGCACCGACGCCTCGCCCAGCCGGGGCGAGGTCGCCCCGGGCCGGCGGGTGAGCGACGCGTACGCGGCGCTGGCCCGCGCGCGGGCCCTGCCGTACGTGGACGGCCGGCGCGTGGGCCTCATGGGCGGCTCGCACGGCGGATCGACCTCGCTCGCCTCGATGGCCGCGCCGGAGAGCACCTGGGAGCCGCTCGCCCGCGAGAAGAGCGCCGGGTTCGCCGCGGCGGTGGCGCTCTATCCGAGCTGCGGGACCACGCTCGGCACCACCGGCACGTACCGCCCGGTCGCCCCGATCCTGATCCTGATCGGAGAGAAAGACGACTGGACACCGGCCGAGGCTTGCGTGAAGCTGGCCGCGTCCACGCGCGCGAGCGAGTATCCGGTGGCGATCACGGTCTATCCGGGCGCGCATCACTCCTTCGACAGCGACCGCCCGGTGCGCTTCGTGGCCGCGCGGGTGAATCGCAATGCCCCCGGCGGGCGCGGCGCCACCACCGGGGGCGACGCCGCCGCCTGGGCCGACAGCATCCGCCGCGTGGCCGAGTTCTTCGGAGAACGGCTCAAGCCGTGAGGGAGATGCCGGTGACCACGTCGGGATCCCCGCGCTGGGCATGGCTTGTCGCCGTGATGGCGGTCTACGTCCTCGCCGGCAAGGTCGGCCTCCTCTTCGCCTCGGTCCACGCCAGCGCGACCGCGGTCTGGCCGCCCACCGGCATCGCGCTCGCCGCCCTCCTCGTCCTGGGCGTCCGGATGTGGCCGGCGGTGGCGGGCGGGGCCTTCCTGGTCAACGTGACCACCGCGGGCTCGGTCGCGACCTCGCTCGGCATCGCGCTCGGCAATACGCTCGAGGCGGTGGTGGGCTGCTGGCTCGTCGAGCGCTTCGCCCACGGCCGGAGCGCGTTCGAGCGGCCGCGCGGAATCTTCGCCTTCGCGGGCGCCGTCGTCCCCGGGGCGGCGGTCGCCGCGACCGTCGGCGTCACGGGCCTCGTCCTGGGCGGCTTCGCGCCGCGCGCCGACGTGCCCGCGATCTGGATCACGTGGGCGCTCGGAGACCTCACCGGGGCGCTGATCATCGCGCCGCTCCTGATCCTGTGGACCGCGGACCACCGCTCCCTGGCCCTGCGCCGGCACCCGATCGAGGCGCTGGCCCTGGTCGTGAGCGTGGTGGGCATCGCGCTGATCGTCTTCGAGGGGCTCGCCCCCGCCGGCTGGCGTCACTACCCGCTCGCGTTCCTGGCGATCCCCCCGCTGCTCTGGGCGGCCGTCCGCTTCGGCCGCCGCGAGGCCGCGACCACGGTGGTCGTGCTCATGGCGATCGCGATGAACGGCACGACGCGGGGCTACGGGCCATTCGCGCTCCTGCCCCCGACCCACTCGCTGCTGATCTTGCAGTCCTTCGTGGCCACGATGGCGCTGATGACCCTGGTCGTGTCCGCGCTGGTGCGGAGCCGCGAGCGGGAGAGCGACCTGCTCCAGGCGATCATCGACCGGATCCCGGTCATGATCACGATGCACGAGGCGAACACCCGCGTCCTGCGCCTGAACCGGGAGTTCGAGCGGCTCACCGGCTGGTCCACCGCGGCCGCGCGCGATGACGATCTGATGGCGCGCTGCTACCCGGATCCGGCCTACCGCGCGGAGGTCCGCGAGTACATGGACTCGATGCGGGAGGGCTGGCGCGACGTCGCGATGACGACGCGCGACGGACAGATCCTGGAGACCTCGTGGTCGAACATCCGGCTGCCCGACGACACCCGCATCGGCATCGGGCTCGACGTGACCGAGCGCCGGCAGGCCGAGGACGAGCGGGAGCGCGCGCGGGCCCAGGCCGAGGAGGCGAGCCGGATCAAGGACGAGTTCTTCGCGATGCTCGGCCACGAGCTGCGCAATCCGCTCGGCGCGATCACCACCGCGCTCCACGTGATCGACACCGGCGAGCCGGGCGACCAGCGGAGCGCGCAGGCCCGCGAGATCGTCGCGCGCCAGGTCCGCCATCTCGTCCGCCTGGTGGACGACCTGCTCGACGTGACCCGGCTCGCCACCGGCAAGATCACGCTCGGCCGGCGCCCGGTGGACCTCGCGGCGCTCGCGCGGCGCGTGGTGACCACCCTGGCCGCGACCACTCCGACCCTGCGCCTGCAGGTCCAGGCCGACGGGTCGGCGTGGATCGAGGCCGACGAGACCCGCCTCGAGCAGATCCTCGCCAACCTCCTCGGCAATGCGGTGAAGTTCACGCCGGCGGGCGGGCGGGTCACCGTGGCCGTCGAGACCCGGGATCACGAGGCCACGCTTCGCGTGGAGGACACGGGTGCCGGGATCCCCGCCGATCTCCTCCCGCGGATCTTCGACCTGTTCGTGCAGGGGCACACCGGGCTCCACCGGCCGGCCCCGGGGCTCGGCATCGGGCTCACCCTGGTGAAGCGGCTCGTGGATCTGCACGAGGGCCGCATCGAGGTGGAGAGCGAGGGGCCCGGGCGGGGCAGCACGTTCGCGGTGCGCTTCCCGCGGTGCCCGGCGCCCGGCGACACCGCCGACGCGGCGCCGCGACCGGCCGGCCCGCCCGTCCGGCGCCGGGTCCTCATCGTCGAGGACAACGACGACGCGCGCGACATGCTCCGCCACCTGCTCACCGGGACCGGCCACGAGGTGCACGAAGCCGCCGACGGCCTTGCCGGGCTCTACCAGGCCCTCGCCCTCCGGCCCGACGCGGCGGTCATCGACATCGGCCTGCCCGGGCTCGACGGCTACGAGGTGGCCCGGCGCATCCGGGCCGGCGGGGACGCGGGCGTGCTCCTGGTCGCGGTGACCGGCTACGGGCAGTCCGGCGACCGGCAGCGCTCGACCGAGGCCGGCTTCGACGCCCATCTCACGAAGCCGGTGGATCCGGTCGCGCTCGAGGCCCTGCTCGTGAACCTGCCGCTTGACCCCCGCCGGACGGCCCGCTAGTCTCACCTGGCCATGCTCTCGACCAGCCCGCGCGTGACCATTCCGGACGTGACCATCACCGACTACGTGCTGCGCCATGCCGCCCGGCTCGGCGACAAGCCGGCCCTCATCGACGGGCCCACCGGCCGTACCCTCAGCTATCGCCAGCTCGTGGACGGCGCGCGGCGCACCGCGGCGGGCCTGGCCAAGCGCGGCTTCGGCAAGGGCGACGTGCTCGCGATCTACTGCCCGAACGTGCCCGAGTACGCCATCGTGTTCCTCGGGGTGGCGATGGCGGGCGGCATCAACACCACCGTGAACCCGCTCTACACCGCCGACGAGCTGGCCAACCAGCTCCGGGACTCGGGCGCGCGCTTCCTCGTCACGGTGCCTCCGTTCCTCGAGAAGGCGAAGGAGGGCGCGGCCAAGAGCGGGGTCGAGGAGATCTTCGTCCTGGGTGGAGCCGACGGCGCGCGGCCCTTCACGGACCTCATGCAGGCGGGCGATCAGCCGCCCGCGGTCACGCTGAACCCGGCGGAGGACCTCGTCGCGCTGCCGTACTCGAGCGGCACCACCGGCCTGCCCAAGGGCGTGATGCTGACGCACCGCAATCTGGTCGCCAATCTCTGCCAGGCCGAGGGCATGCGGAACTTCGAGTGCTTCGGCGAGCGGGACGTCACGATCGCGGTGCTGCCGTTCTTCCACATCTACGGCATGGTCGTGATCATGATGCTCGGCCTCGCCGGCGGCGGCACCATCCTGGTCATGCCGCGCTTCGACATGATGGAGTTCCTCACCCTGGTGCAGAAGTACCGCGTGACGATCCTGCCGCTGGTGCCGCCCATCGTGCTCGGCCTCGTGAAGCACCCGGCGGTGGCCCAGTTCGATCTCTCGAGCGTGCGCTTGACCTTCTCGGGCGCGGCGCCCCTCGGCGAGGAGATCGCCCGCGCGCTCAGTCAGAAGCTCGGCTGCCCGGTGGTCCAGGGCTACGGCATGACCGAGGCGAGCCCGGTCACCCACCTGAGCCCCACTCACGACGAGCCCTTCAAGCCGGGCTCGGCCGGCAAGATCGTGCCCAATACCGAAGTGAAGATCGTCGAGGTGGGCTCGGGATCGGACGCGGAGCTGCCGGTCGGCAAGGAAGGCGAGCTGTGGATCCGCGGCCCCCAGATCATGAAGGGCTATCTCAACCGCCCCGAGGAGACCGCGGACTGCCTCGATCGCGACGGCTGGTACCACACCGGCGACGTGGGCTTCGTGGA
Source organism: uncultured bacterium (assembly GCA_946479205.1). The sequence continues at coordinate 12,488 of CAMLFJ010000019.1, forward strand.
CGACGAGGGCTTCTTCTTCATCGTGGATCGCACCAAGGAGCTGATCAAGTACAAGGGCCTGCAGGTGGCCCCCGCCGAACTGGAGGCGCTGCTGCTCACGCATCCGGCGATCCTGGACGCGGCGGTGGTGCGCAAGGCGGACGAGGAAGCGGGCGAGGTGCCGAAGGCCTACGTGGTGCTCAAGGCGGACGACGTCTCGAAGGCCACGCCCGCGGACGCCATCATGGGCTGGGTCGGGCAACGGGTCGCCCCGCACAAGCGCATCCGTCACCTCGAGTTCATCGACCAGATCCCGAAGTCGGCCTCCGGCAAGATCCTCCGCCGCGTGCTGATCGACCGCGAGCAGTCGCGCTAGCGGCGCCCCCATGAACAAGATCGAGCGCGTGCGGGCGGCCCTGGCGGGCCGGCCGGTCGACCGGGCCCCCTTCACCGTCTGGTACCACTTCGGCAACCAGCACGCCCCCGCCGAGCGCACCGCCCAGGTGCATCTGGAGTTCTTCGAGCACTACGACCTCGACCTGCTCAAGCTCATGAACGACTACGACTACCCCATGCCCGCGGGCCTGGAGGTGATCGCGAGCGCGGCCGACCTGGGCAAGCTCCAGCCCTTCGACCCGGTCACGAGCCCGTTCGGCACCCAGCTCCAGACCGTCGAGCTGGTCACCCGCGCGCTGCGCGACCGGGCCCTCTTCGTGGACACCGTGTTCAACGCCTGGAACACGCTCAAGCGCAACCTGGTGCGCGAGGCAATGCCGGGCCTGATGGCCGAGCAGCCGACCGCGCTCGAGGCCGCGCTCGCGGTGGTCAACGACAACCTGATCCGGTACGCCCAGGCCAGCCTGGCCCGCGGCGCGGCCGGGATCTTCTTCTCGGTCCCCGCCACGACCGAGAGCCTGACCCTCGAGCAGTACGAGCGCTTCATGCGGCCGTTCGATCTCGCGTTCTTGAAGGCCATCGAGGGCCGCGGCGAGTGCCACGTGCTGCACGCGCACGGCGAGCACCTCTACTTCGACCGGCTCGTGGACTATCCGGCCCACGCCCTGTCGTGGGCCGATCTGAACGGCGGCCCCAGCATCGCGGAGGCGCGGCGTCGCACCAGGTTCACGCTGATGGCCGGCCTCGATCACGTGAAATTCGTGGAGAGCTCGGCCCGGCTCGTGCGCGGGCAGGTCGCGCGGGCTCTGGAGGCCGGGGGCGCCTCCGGCTTCATCCTGGCGCCGGGCTGCTCGCTGCCGACGTACGCGTACCCGCCCTTGATCCGCGCGGCGCGGGACGAGTCGTCGAAGGCGCGCGCGTGAGGGCCGTCCCAGGCGCTTCCAGCTTGGGTGAACGAGAGGGCCACAAGGGGTAAATCTCTGCCTCCTGTACTGGGGTTGCAGACCCAGAACCCCTTGGAAAATCGAGCCATTCTTCCTGGAATGGCCTTTGCTCTGAATCCCGGGGCAGGAGGAGGGCCCGATGACCCCGAAGCTCATGACACTGGCAGCCGTCGTCGTCCTGACCGTCGTGTTCCTGAGCCCCGTCGCGTACATGGCCGGGCAGCGCGCCACCGTGTGGCTCACCGCGCCCGCGGCCGAGAGCACCGGCCCCTGGCCGAGCGTGGATGAGGTGGAGCGCGAGCCAGGCCCGACCGAGCGCGCCAAGCCGCCGGTGCTCCCGGGCTTCGGCGACATCTAGCGCGCCCCGCTTCATACTCGAGGCATGGCCCCGTGGACGGCCGGCCTCGATGCCCTGCTCCACGACCCGAGCCTGGTCTACCTCGGGCTCTTCCTGGCTGCTCTGATCGACGCGACCGGGTTCCCGTTTCCCGGTCGCGTCCTGCTCGTGACCGCCGGCGCCGCCATGGCGACGGACTGGGGCCAGGTGGCCCTGCTCACCGCGGCGGGCGCACTCGGCGCCGTCGTCGGTGACCACCTCTGGTACGCGGCCGGCCGACTGGGCGCGGCCGACCGGCTGACCGCGCTCT
>CAMLFJ010000020.1 GCA_946479205.1 uncultured bacterium
CGCAGGTTCTCGAGCACGGTCAGGTTCGGCAGCACGCGGCGCTCCTCCGGCACCCAGCCGATGCCGCGACGGACGATGTCGTGGGTCTCGAGCCGGGTGATGTCGTCGCCGCCCAGGCGCACCGCTCCGCGGCGGGCCTGCGCGATCCCCATGATGGACAGCAGGGTGGTGGTCTTCCCCGCGCCGTTCCGCCCGATCATCGTCACGACCTCGCCCTCGCCCACGGTCAGCGACACGCCCTGCAGGATGTGGGCCTCGCCGTAGTACGTGTGGATGTCGTCCACCGCGAGGAGGCTCATCGCGACGCGCCCAGGTAGGTCTCCTGCACGAGGCGGTTGGCCCGGATCTCCTCGGGGGTGCCGTCGGCCAGCACCTGGCCCTGGTGCAGCACGGTGACGCGGTCGGAGATGCCCATCACGAGCTTCATCTTGTGCTCGACCAGCACCACCGTGCGGGCGCCCGCCAGCTCGCGGATCAGCACCATCGTCTCGTCGGTCTCCTCCGGACTCATTCCCGCGGTCGGCTCGTCCAGCAGCAGCAGCACCGGATCGGAGGCGAGCGCGATGCCGATCTCGAGGTGACGCTTCTCGCCGTGGGAGAGATGCGCGGCGAGCTGCTCGGCCCGGCGGGTGAGGCTCACGGTGGCGAGGAGCTCCACCGCGCGGTCCCGGCAGTCGGTCAGGGCGTCGGCGCGCGACCAGAAGTTGAACGAGCGCGCGTGGCCCTGCACCGCGACCCGCACGTTCTCGAGCACCGAGAGGTGGGGGAAGATGTTCGTGATCTGGTACGACTTGGCGATGCCGAGCCGGCACACCCGGTGCTGCGGCAGCCCGGTGATGTCGGCCTCCCGGAACACCACGCGCCCGGACGAGGGCGCCATCTCCCCCGAGACGAGGCGGAAGAAGGTGGTCTTGCCCGCCCCGTTGGGGCCGATGATGGAGCGCAGCTCGCCCTTTCGCACCGTGAGCGAGACCGCGTTCACCGCCACCAGGCTGCCGAAGGCGCGGGTGAGGTTCTCGGTTTGCAGCAGGACCGCGCCGGGACCGGTCATACCGTCGCGAAGAAGCGCGCCGGCGCCCCCTCGGTGCCCGCGATCTTGTAGAAGGGCGCCGCGAACTCCACCCGGCGCCGGGGCAGCGAGCCGAGGTTGGTGAGCCCCTCCATGATGACGACCCCCGCGCCGAGGATCACCCGGTGCATCGCGAAGTCCTCCGAGGTGAACTCGGGCAGCCGCGCGCAGTACTCCTCGAAGAAATCGAAGCCGATGTTCTTGGGCCCGCGGTCCACCAGCCACTGCGCGACCTCGGGCGGGAAGTAGGGCGACTGAGTGAAGTAGTCCGGCCAGCGCCCGTACATCGCGTCGGTCCAGCCGGTGTGCAGCAGCACGATGTCCCCGCGCTTGACATCGCCCGCCCCGCCCTTCTTGAGATCGTCGATGGTGATCGCGTGGTTGGCGCCGACCCAGGAGAGATCCACCACCAGCGCCTCCCCCATCACCTGGTCCAGCGTGATCTCGGCGGTGGTGATGCCGTTCTTGAACACGTGCAGCGGCGAGTCGATGTGGGCCCCGGTGTGCAGGCTCTGGTTCACGCTCGAGACCTGCCAGAAGCCGGGCCCGCGACGGTGCGGGGTCACCTCGAGCTTCATGTTGGTCGAGGGCGGGCTGAAGGTGTTCTCGTCCACGGTCACCGAGAGGTCGATGAAGCGGCTCATGGCTTCTTCCCCGGGAAGTTGGCGATGGCGCGGGCGGCCCCGGTCAGCTCCACGATGTGCAGCCCGGTGTCGGCCCGGTCCGCCAGGTAGATGTAGCCCCGGTCGTCCACTTCCACGTTGTTGGTCTGGATCGCGGTCTTGCAGCGCGGGGCGCCGGCCACCTCCACGCAGCGCTTGTCGGTCTTCGCGGTGACGTCCGGGATGAAGTAGGCCGCCTCCACCGGGTGGAACGGATCGCGGATGTCCACCGCGCGCACGCCCGCGTTGAAGTAGGCGAGGAACACGAGCCGGCCGTAGAACACCGGCGTGAACGACTCGTGGCTCGAGTGCGGCCCGAAGCGCCCGCCCCGGCGGCAGAAGTCGCCGGTGGGATCGGGCACCTCGAAGGTGGCGACCGAATACGGGGTCCGCTCGGTGGTGACGTCCACCATGAAGGAGAGCTGGCGGACCTCCTGGCACTCGTTGCGGAGCGACTCCGAGACCAGCACCACGAAGTCGCGGGTTCGCCCCGGCACTCCGGGCGCCCAGTGCGGCACGCGCACCCCGAGCACCGGGAAGCTGGTGTGCCCGCCCCACGCGGGCGACATGTCGAGCCGGCCGATCTGGGGATAGAGCAGGTTCTCCGCGGTGGGCGCGAACCTCTCCCGCGCCTGCGGATCGCCCGCGAGCAGCTTCTCGCGGTCCACGATCTGCAGCACGCCCTTGGCCCCGGTGCCGTAGGCGAAGTACACGCGGTTCTGGTAGGCGATGGGCCCGTGCACGCCCTCCGGGGCGGTCCCGGTCGCGCCCGGCTCCTGGCCGGGCAGCCCGAAGTCGCGGATGAAGCGCGGCTGCGCGGGATCGCTCAGGTCGTAGATCTTGGTCATGCGGTTGGTGCGCCAGCCGGACGGCGCGCCGTCCGAGACCAGGTAGGCGATGCCGGTGTCGCACTCCCACCAGTTCTTGTGCGTGCTCTTGAGCCCGTCGAGAACCGTGGTGAGCAGCGCGGGCTTCGCGGGATCGGTTACGTCCCAGATCTCGTGCGCCAGGTTGCCGAGCGTCCGCAGCAGGTAGGTCTTCTCGCGCGCGCCGCGCGGCAGCGTCTTGCCGTCGCAGACGCGCGCCATCGCCGCGCCGCCCGCCTCCGCCTCGCCCGGCGCGCCGGGGATGTGGTGCAGGTACTTCGGCTGCTTCGGGTCCGTCACGTCCACGATGGAGGTGCCGTTCTGCTCCATCTGGCCGGTGAGCGGGTTCATCCGCAGGCCGCCGTGGTGCCCGACGTAGGCGATGACGCGGCCGCCCTGCGGGTGGATGACCGGCTGGTAGGCGGAGCGCGCCTGCAGGTCGTGGAAGCCCACGAGGCGCATGTCGTGCTGCTCCGCGGCGCGCGCCGGCGCGGGGACGAACACCAGCAGGCCCATCAGGAGGGCGATTCGCCACGCGCTCACGGCTCGGTCTCCGTCGCCATCGACGCCCCCTCCGCGGGAGGCCCCCCAGCCTACCCGGGCCTCCGCGGGGCGGTCAATAGCAATCCCCCTCGCCCTGTGCTATCTCCTGCTCCCATGACAGTCGGAGTGGTCGGCGTGGGGCTGCTGGGCACGGCGGTGGCCGGGCGATTGCTCAAGGCCGGGCATCGCGTGGTGGGCTTCGACACCGCGCCCGACCGCGTGCGCGCGCTGCTCGGCATGGGCGGCGAGGCGGCCGCCTCGGCGCGCGCGGTCGCTCTCGCGAGCGAGGCGGTGTGCACCCTGCTGCCCACCCTGCCCGCGGTCGAGGCCGCGGTCCTCGGCCCCGACGGCGTGGCGGCGGCCGGGAAGCCCGGCCAGGTCCTCATCCAGATGAGCACGATCTCGCCCGCGCTGACCGCGCGGCTCGCCGCGGAGAGCCGGGCGCGCGGCCTCGACTTCCTCGACTGCCCGGTCAGCGGCACCAGCGGCGTGGTGGCGCGCGGCGAGGGCGTGCTCTTCGTGGGCGGGGAGCGCCGGGTGTTCGAGCGCTGGCGCCCGCTGCTCGAGTCCATGCTCCCGCGCGCGATCTACATCGGGGCGGCCGGGCAGGCCATGGTGCTCAAGCTCGTGGCGAACCTGCTCGTGGCGCTGCACAGCGTGGCCGCCGCCGAGGCGCTCCATCTCGCACGCCGGGCCGGGCTCGACCCCGCGGTGGCGCTGGAAGTGCTGGTGGGCAGCGCGGCGGGCTCGCGCATGCTGGAGCTCCGCGGACCGTTGATGGTGCGCGGGGAATACCCGGCCCAGATGAAGCTCGATCTCTTCATGAAGGACCTCCACCTCATCCAGGATGCGGCGGCCGCGGCCGGGGCCGCCCTTCCGCTGACCGACACCGCCGAGCGGCTCTACGCCGCCGCCACCGGGGCAGGGCACGGCGGCGAGGACCTCGCGGTGGTGCTGACCGCGCTGGCCGCCCTGAGTCCGCGCCGCCGGGAGGCCTAGCCGGCGGGTACAATCACGGCATGACCCCGCCGCCGAACCCCGCACCTCGCCTGCGGATCATCAGCGCGATCGGCAACCTTCTCGGCGCCATCGTCGCGTTCCTGTACTTTCGTGTCATCGACATCGAGGCGGCGAATGCACCCCCGGTCGGCGTCCACGAGATCGTCTACTCGATCATCATCTTCACCGCGCTGGTCGGGATCGGCCAGTGGTACAACTCGCGCTGGATGGCCCCGCTCGCTCGGGCCGGTTCGGGCGAGCCGCTCGCGCCCGGAGAGGTCGCGGTGGTCCGCCGGCGCGCGCTGCTCTTCCCCTACTTCGTCGCCGGGCTCACCGCCGCCGGCTGGGTGATGGCCGGGCTCATCTATAGCATCGGGCTACCACTCCTGCTGGGCGGTACGGTGTCCGTTTCCGGGGCGGCGCGCCAGGTCTTCGGCCTGACCGTGATCGCGGGCTCCGTGACCACCGCGTTCATCTTCTTCGCCAGCGAGCATACCTGGCGCCGGCGCCTACCGGTCTTCTTTCCGGACGGAGACCTGCGCGCGGTGCCGCGTGTCCCGCACCTGGCAGTTCGGACGCGGCTGCTCGCCATCTTCCTGCTGACCGGCGTGATGCCGCCCGCGATCCTCGGCATCCTCGCCTACATGCGGGCGCTCGGGCTGCAGGGCGCCGACGCCGCGACCGCGGAAGAGATCATCGCCGGATTGCGCCTCACCATCCTCTTCCTGGTCGGCGTCGGGATCGCGGCCGCGATCGGGCTCTCGATCTTCGCGGCCAACAGCGTGGCCGCGCCGCTCCGGGAGGTGGAGGCCGCGATGGCCGAGGTGGAGCGGGGCCGGCTCGACGGCCGCGCGCCCGTCGTGAGCACCGACGAGATCGGCGCGGTGGCCGAGGGCTTCAACCGCATGCTCCACGGCCTGCGCGAGCGCGAGATGGTCAAGGAGACCTTCGGCAAGTACGTAACGCCCGAGATCCGCGACGAGATCCTCGCGGGGCGGATCAGCGGCGAAGGGGAGCTCAAGGAAGTTACCGTCCTGTTCGCCGACATCCGCGATTTCACCCCGTGGGTCGAGGCCACCGCCCCGCGCGAGGTGGTGCACGATCTGAACGAGTACTTCACCGAGATGGCCGAGGCCATCCGCGCGCAGCGCGGGCTCGTGCTCCAGTTCATCGGCGACGAGATCGAGGCGGTGTTCGGGGCGCCCATCGCCTCGCCCGATCACGCCGCGATGGCGGTGCGGACCGCGCTCGACATGCGGGGCCGGCTGCGCGCGTGGAACGACCGGCGCGAGGCCGCGGGCAAGCCGCCGCTGCGCCACGGCATCGGCATCCACACCGGCACCGTGCTGGCCGGCAATATCGGCGGCGCCGAGCGCCTCTCCTACGCGCTGGTCGGCGACCCGGTGAACCTCGCCTCGCGCATCCAGGGGCTCACCAAGGACTTCAAGGTGGACATCCTGATCAGCGACGCCACCCGCGGCCGGCTCGACGGGTCGATCGCCGTCGAGGAGCTCCCCGCGGTGCGGGTCAAGGGCCGCGTGGAAGAAGTCAACGTCTACAAAGTGGTGTGACGGGTGGCGGCTCGCCCGTTCCGCTTCGGGGTCACCGCTCCCTCGCCCTCGGCGGGCACCGACTGGATCACGCGGGCCCGGCGCGTCGAGCAGCTCGGCTACTCGATCCTCGTCGTCCCCGACCACTTCCGCGATCACCTCGCGCCCGTCCCCGCCCTCACCGCGGCCGCGCTCGCGACCACGCGCCTGCGCGTGGGCTCGCTCGTCTTCTCGAACGACTTCCGCCATCCCGCGGTGACCGCCCGGGACGCCGCCACCATCGACGTCCTCTCGGGCGGGCGGTTCGAGCTGGGGCTCGGGGCCGGCTGGCTACGGGCGGAGTACGACCAGACCGGCATCCCCTTCGACGCGCCCGGCACCCGGGTCGAGCGCCTCGAGGAGGCGGTCACGATCATCAAGGGGCTGCTCGCGGGCGAGCGCGTGACCTTCGCGGGCCGCCACTACACCATCACGGATCTCGACGGGCGGCCGGCGCCGATCCAGCGCCCGCACCCGCCGCTCGCGATTGGCGGCGGCGGGCGCCGGACCCTCAGCCTGGCCGCGCGCGAGGCCTCGATCGTCGGGCTGGTCCCGCGCGCGCGGCGAGACGGCGGCGGGCTCGATCTCGCCGACCTGAGCGACGCCGCGACCCGGGAGAAGCTCGCGTGGGTCCGGGCCGCGGCCGGTGAGCGCTTCGACTCACTCGAGCTCAACGCGCTGATCCAGGCCGCCGCGGTGGGCGAGCCGCGGACGGAGGCGGCGGATCGGCTCGCGGCCCGGTTCAAGGTGGCCCGCGAGATCGTGCTCGAGAGCCCCTACGTGGCGCTGGGAACCGTGGAGGAGATCTGCGCGACGCTGCGGCAGCGGCGGGAGCGCTACGGGATCTCGTACTTCACGGTCTTCGAGCGCGACATGGAGGCGTTCGCGCCGGTGGTGGAGCAGCTCGCGGGCACGTGAGTCCCCTCACCCTGCCCTCTCCCCCGAGGGGAGAGGGTGGTGAGCGATGACGAGGCGGTAGCCGAGGTCGATCTCGGCGCGTTCTCGCAGTGCCCCGTGTCGTCGCGCCCACGTGCCGTCGTCGAGATCGCGCCGCAGGCGCTCGAGGCCGGGCTCCACGTCGGCGAGCTTGCTGAAGGTGGAGATGGCCCCGCGCACCGCCGCGTCGAGGTAGGCGCGCGGCCGCCGCCAGTAGGCGCCGAGGAATCCGTCCAGACAGTCGTGCGGCACCGGCAGCGGCCGTAGATCGACCGGCCCCAGGCTGCGCTCCAGCTCGTCGCGGGTCGGGAAGATCGTGCGGTCGGTCGCCACCAGCTCGGGGAAGTAGTCGTCGGTCAGCCAGAAACCGGCCGCATCGGGCTCCCACGTGAGGATCACCACGCGATCGCGAGCCACGCGGCGCAGCTCGGCCAGGCCCTCGGCGCGATCCGGCCAGTGGTGCACGGTGAGCACGGCCAGCGCCGCATCGAAGGCGCCCGCGCGGAACGGCAGCGCGGTGGCGGAGGCCTGGACGACCGGCGACGGCATCGCCCGGGCGCTGGCGGATCATCTCCATCGAGATCTCGACGGCGACCACGCGGCGGTCCGCGGGCTCGTAGGAGCCCGCGCCCGCGCCCACGTTCACCACGGAGGTGGCGGGGCCGAGGGCCTGGGCGATCGCGGCGGCGATGCGGGGATCGGGACGGCGCAGGGCGCGATAGCCGACGCCGATCGTGTCGTAGAGGTGGGCCATGCGGGACCTCGCCCCCTCACCCTGCCCTCTCCCCCGAGGGGAGAGGGTCATAGGGAGGAGAGGCTCATCGGAAGCGGGGCATGACCTCGCGGGCAAAGAGCTCCATGGAGCGGCGCACCTTGTCCTCGGGCAGACCGCCGAAGCTCATCCAGCACAGGACCTGCCCCACGCCCAGCTGGCGCATCTGCTCGATGTGGCGCGCCACCGTGTCGGGGGAGCCGAAGGCCAGCGTCTCGGCGACGAGCCCGTCCCACGTGATCTTCGAGAGCCGCTCCGCCATGGCCCGGAAGCCCGGCTGCAGCGCGGGATGGCTGTCCTCGATCCGCTCGGGGATGACGAACTTCCGGAACGACTCCTGGTACCACATCTCCGCGTCCTTCGCCTCGGCCAGCGCCTGCGCGTCGGTGGGCGCCACGTAGATCTGGCGCGAGACGCCCCACCGGGCGAGCAGCCCCGCGATGTCGGCGGGGTTGCGGCCGGCCTTCTGCAGCGTCGTCACGTAGCGGTCGCGGGTGGCCGCGAGCTGCTCCACGCCGCCGAAGAGGATCGAGTTGAGCATGGGCCAGCCGCGGAGCGCGGTGCCCTCGATGCTGTCCGGCGACACGCACACCTGGTAGACCGGCGGGTGCGGCCGCTGCACGGGCTTGGGGATCACCCGCACGTCGTCGATCTGGAAGAAGCGGCCGTCGTAGCTGAACCGCTCCTCGGTCCAGGCGCGCACCATGATCTGCGCGGCCTCGTCGAAGCGCTCGCGGCTCTCCACCTGCGGGATGCGATAGCCGCGGAACTCCGACGGGCGGTTGCCCCGGCCGATCCCCACGTCGAGGCGGCCCTTCGAGATGATGTCCACCAGGGCCATCTGCTCGGCCAGCCGGATCGGATCGTGGAAGGGCAGGATCGCGGCGGCGAGGCCGATCCGGATCCGGGACGTCCGCGAGGCCACCGCGCAGGCGAGCGTGGCCGGGTCCACCGAGAGGCCGTAGTCGATGAAGTGGTGCTCGGTGAGCCACACCTCGTCGAAGCCCAGCTCTTCCGACCACACCATCTGGTCGAGCTCGCGCGCGATGATGTCGGCGTGCCGCTGGCCCGGCGGAGCCTGCAGGAAGAAGTAGGTCCCGAAGCGCATCAGGCCACCCCCAGGTAGCGCGTCTTCACGTCGTCGTTGGTCATCAGCTCGGCCGGTGTCCCGGTGTGGACGATCTGCCCCCGGCTCAGCACGTGCACCCGGTCGGCCACCGACAGGGCCAGCGCCAGGTTCTGCTCCACCAGCAGGATCGAGAGCCCGCTCCGCTTCAGCTCCGCGATCACCCGCCCCACCTCACGCACCAGCAGCGGGGCCAGGCCCTCGGTCGGCTCGTCCATCAGCAGGAGCTCGGGGTTGGACATGAGCGCCCGCCCGATCGCCAGCATCTGCTGCTCGCCGCCCGAGAGCTTGTTCGCGCGGTTGCCCGCGCGCTCGCGCAGCCGCGGAAACAGAGCATACACCTGCTCGAGGCTCCATCGTCCCGCGCCCCGGCGCGCCACCTCCAGGTTCTCGCGCACGCTCAGCGACGGGAAGACACGACGGCCCTGCGGCACCAGGGCCATGCCCAGCTCGACCATCCGGAACGGGGGCAGCCGCGTGATCTCGGTGTCCTTGTAGCGCACGCGGCCCTCGCGCGGCGGGGTGAAGCCCACGATGGTGCGGATCAGCGTGGTCTTGCCCATCCCGTTGCGGCCCAGGATGGCCAGCACCTCGCCCGGCTGCACCCGCAGCGAGATGCCCTGCAGCACGTGGCTCTCGCCGTAGTAGGTGTGGACGCCCTCCACCTCAAGCGCCAAGGTAGATCTCCCGCACCTGGGGGTCGGCCTTCACCTGCTCGCGGGGACCGTCGGCGATGACGCGGCCGTAGTGGAGCACGGTGACCATGTCGGAGAGCTCGAGCGCGATGTCCATGTCGTGCTCGATCATGAGCACGGTGATCTCGGGATCGAGCCGGCGCAGGAGCCCGGCCATCAGCCGCGACTCCGCGGGCGAGAGGCCGGCGGTGGGCTCGTCCAGCAGCAGCACGCGCGGCTGCCCGGCCAGGGCCAGCGCGATCTCGAGCTGGCGCTGCTCGCCGTGCGAGAGATTGCGCACGACCGCGTCCCCGAGCTTCTCCAGCTCGAGCCGCTGGAGCGCGGTGCGCGCCCGCTCGTGCAGGGCCGGGTAGCGGCCCACCGGGCGCAGCATCGAGAAGCGCACCGGCGAATGGGCCTGCACCGCGAGCAGGCAGTTCTCCAGCACGCTGAGATCGGGGAAGAGATTGGTGATCTGGAACGTGCGGGCCAGGCCGAGCGCCGCGCGCTGGTGCGCGGGGGCATGCGTCACGTCGCGCCCGAAGAGCGCGATCCGGCCCGAGCTGAGCGGCATCGCGCCCGCGATGAGGTTGAAGAGCGTGGTCTTCCCCGCGCCGTTCGGGCCGATGAGCGCGCGGCGCTCGCCCGGGCGAACGGTCAGCGTCACGCGGTCCACGGCCTGGAGGCCGCCGAAGGCGCGGCAGACGTCGTCGAGGCGGAGGGCGAGGTCCATCCCCCTCACCCTGCTCTCTCCCCCGAGGGGAGAGGGAGAACTAGCAGTGCTTGCACGGGGGGTAGTCGCGGGAGTAGAGCGGCGTCTTCATGTACTCCTCGGGGTTGTACTTGTAGAACTGACCCACCGCCGGGAAGGTGGCGATCACCGTGTTCTGCAGCTTGCCGCCGACCTTCTCGACCTTCCGTACATAGATGGTCTGGACCGGGTTGTTCCACTGATCCACCGTGATGGGCCCGCGCGGGGCGTCCTTCAGCTCGACCTTGCGCAGCGCGGCCAGCAGCGCATCGCGATCCTCCACCTTGCCGCCGACCGCCTTGATGGCCTCCACGATCCAGCGCGTACCGGTGTACGTGGCCTCCGAGTAGTAGGACGAGCTCTTGCCGGCCTTGGCCTCGAACGCGGCCGCGAACTTCTTGTTCTGCGGCGTGTCGATGGCCGCCGAGTAGTGGAGCGGCGTGATCGTGCCGATGGCCTCGTCCCCCATCTGGGGCAGCACCGACTCGTCGGTGGTGGTGCCGCCGCCCAGCAGCGGCACCTTGCCCTTGAGCCCCGCGTCTTCGTACTGCTTCATGAACTGCAGGGCGAGGCGTCCCACGAAGAGCGCCAGCACCGCGTCGGTGTCGCGGCGGATCTGGGCCAGGAACGGGCTGAAGTCGTTGGTGTTGAGCGGCGTCCAGATCTTCTGCACGACCTGCCCGCCGTTGCCCTCGAAGGCGTGCTGGAAGCCGCCCACCGTCTCCCAGCCGAAGGCGTAGTCCATGCCGATCGTCACCACGCGCTTGTACACGAGCGTCTTCGCGACCCACTCGCCGAACGGGTGCAGGGGCTGGCTCGTGGTCCAGCCGGTGCGCACGATCCACTTGGCGGGCTTGCGCTGCGTGAGATCGTCGGCCGCGATGACCGGGAACGTGGTGGGCACGCGCCCGGCGTCCACGTAGGGCTGGAGCGCATAACCGGTGGAGGCCAGCAGCCCCCCGGTGAGCACGTGCACCTTGTCCTGATCCACCAGCTTGCGGGCCTTGATGAGCGCGCCGGCCGGCGTCCCCTCGGTGTCCTCCACGATCAGCTCGATCTTCCGGCCGGCCGCGCTGCGCCCGATCTCGTCGAGGTAGAGCTCGGCGCCGGCCAGCATGTCCTTGCCGGTGGCCGAGAAGGCCCCGCTCAGCGGCACGAGCAGCCCGATCTTGATCGGCCCGCTCTGGGTGGAGGCGGCGCCCGGAAAGATGGCCGCCGCCCCCACCGCGAGCAGCGCCAGGAGTACGCTTCGCCGGATCTTCATGGCCAGCTCCTTGGAATCAGCGGCGCCGTCCGCGCAGGGCGCCGACGATGCCGGACGGGGCGAAGAGGATCACGCCGATGTAGACGCCGCCCAGGATGAGCAGCCAGCGCTTGGTGTACACGCTCACGAAGTTCTTGAGGAACACGATGACGCCGGCGCCGAGGGCGGGCCCGATCAGGGTGCCGGAGCCGCCGAGCGCCACCATCAGGAGCGTCTCCACCGACGTCACGAGCTGGACGTCATTGGGACTGACGAAGCCGTTGTAGTAGGCCCAGAGCGTGCCCGAGAAGCCGCCGAACACGCCGGAGAGGACGAAGGCGGTGTACTTGTGCAGCCACACGTTGTACCCGAGGGCCTGCATGCGCCCCTCGCTGCCGCGGATGCCGCGCAGCCCGAGGCCGAACGGCGAGATCACCAGCAGGCCCATCAGCGCCCAGGCCAGCGCGGCGCACCCCAGGCAGAAGTAGTAGAAGGGCACCGGCGCGCTCAGCTCGAGGCCGAGCAGGGCCGGCCGCGGGATCCCCGCGATGCCGTTGTCGCCCTTGGTGAGCGACACCCAGCGGTAGGCCAGCCCCCAGATCACCATGCCGAGCGCCAGCGTGATCATGAGGAAGTAGGTGCCGGTGGCGCGGATGGCGAACAGCCCGAAGACGGCCGCGGTCACGGTGGCCAGCGCCACGCCGGCGGCGAGGCAGGCGAGCAGGCCCATCTGGTGCTCGGTGGTCATGATGGCGACCACGTAGGCCCCCACCCCGAAGTACGCGGCGTGGCCGAGCGAGGAGAGGCCGGTGTAGCCCAGCAGCACGTCGAGGCTCATGGCCAGGATGGCCACGATCAGGGCCTGGGTGAGCACGGTGAGCGGGTAGGCCGGGAGCCAGGGGCCGATGAGCGCGAGGATCACGATCACCACCGCGGCGAGTAGCGCGCGGCGCGCGATCATGCGCGGCTCATACGCGGCCGAAGAGGCCCGTCGGCCGGATGGCCAGGATGATCGCCATCGGGGCGAAGAGCGTGAAGTAGGACAGCTCGGGGAAGAGCGCCTTGCCGAAGTTGTCGAGCAGACCGACGAGCAGGCTCCCCGCCACCGCGCCGGGCAGGCTGCCGAGCCCGCCCACGATCACGACGACGAAGGCGTACGGCAGCACCTCGAAGTCCGCGCCCGGGTACACGCCGAGGAACCCGCCGCCGATCACCCCGCCCAGCGCGGCCAGCGCGGCGCCGAGCCCGAAGACGAACAGCGACACGCGCGGCACGTTGATGCCCACGCCCCCGGCCATCTCCGCGTCGTCCACCGCGGCGCGGATCATCGCGCCCACGCGGGTGCGGTCCATCGCGAGCCAGAGCGCCAGCCCCACCACCACCGCCACCCCCACGATGAAGATGCGGAAGATCGGGAACACCGCGCCGCCCAGGCGCACGGTCCCGGTCAGCAGCTTCGGGATCGGCACCGTGTACGGATCCCCGCCCCAGATCAGCAGCGCCAGGTCCTGGAAGATCAGCGCGAAGCCGATGGTCATCAGCACCTGGCCGAGCGTCTCGCCGCGCAGCCGGCGCAGGAAGAAGCGCTCCATGCCCATGCCGATCAGCCCGATGGCCACCGCGCCGGCCAGGCACGCCAGCGCGAAGCTCTGCGTGCGCAGCGCCACCGTGAGCCCGACGTAGCCGCCCAGCATGAAGTAGGAGCCGTGCGCCAGGTTGACGATGCGCATGACGCCGAAGATGAGCGAGAGGCCGCTGGCCAGCAGGAAGAGGAGCGCGCCGTAGGAGAGCCCGTTGAACGACTGCGCGATCCAGAACTCGGCGCTCACGCCCCGAGCCCGATCCTAGCGGAGGCGCAGCAGCCGGGCGGCGTTCCCGCGAACCACCTTGGCCTGGTCGGCCCGCGAGAGCTTGACGCCTTTGTCGAGGATGATGTCGAGCGGCCGGTCGTAGCCCATGTCGAAGCAGAAATCGGTGCCGAGCATCACCCGGTCCACGCCGACGGTGTCGATGAGATACCGCAGCGCGCCCGGATCGTGGCTGATCGTGTCGTAGGTGAAGCGGCGCAGGTACTCCTTCACCGGCTTCCTGGCCGCCTTGTTCGCCTCCGGCCGCACCTTCTGCCCGCGCTGCAGCCGCCCCCACACCAGCGGGAACGTGCCGCCCGCGTGCGGCAGGATCACCTGCAGCTTCGGCAGCCGATCCAGCACGCCCCCGAAGATGAGGTGGGCCGCCGCGATGCCGGTGTCGTACGGGTTGCCGAGCAGGTTGGTGAGGTAGTAGGGCCGCAGGCGCTCCGCCCCGTTGACGTTGAACGGGTGGAGCCCCACCGGCAGCCCCAGCTCCTGGCAGCGCTGGAACACCGGGAAGAACTCGGGCTCGTCCAGGTCCCGCCCGTTGACGTTGGTGCCCATGTAGACCGCGCGCACGCCGGGCAGCTTGGCGGCCCGGTCGAGCTCGGCCAGGGCCAGCGTCGTGTCCTGCATCGGCAGCGTGGCGCAGACCACGAAGCGGTCGGGATAGGCGGTGTGCGCCTCGCTGGCCCCGTCGTTCCACTCCCGCGCCAGCCGCCGGCCGAGCTGGCCCTGCGCCCAGTACACCATCGGCGCGGTGAGCGAGAGGGCCTGGACGGCCACGCCCTGCTTGTTCATGGAGGCCACGCGCTTGGGCAGGTCGTAGTAGCGCGCCTCGAGCGGCGGGGTGCGCGAGCCCTTCACGTCGATGGCGGGCCCGGCCGGGCTCGAGCGGTCGATGCTGCCGCCGGAGAGGGCGCCGCCGTCCTCGATGGCGCGCAGGAAGCGCTCGGGGAAGAAGTGCGCGTGGACGTCGATGCCCTGGGGCGCTGCCACGGGCGGGATTCTACTATAGAAGCTAGTCTGTCGTCCGGTACTGGCTGGGCGGCACCAGACGGTACTTGAGCGGGTCCGACTTCACCAGCAGGTCGGCATAATCGCGGTCGAAATTGGCGCGGGTGCCCGACCGATTGTTCTCGACCACCTCGACGCCGCGCATGTAGTAGCTGAACCCCTTGTTGGCGCGGTCGTACGCTTCGCTCTGCCCGCGCGCGGCGCCGTTCACCGATTCGTACATCGTGTCCGTGCCCGCGT
>CAMLFJ010000021.1 GCA_946479205.1 uncultured bacterium
GCAAGTTCTCGGTGATGGCCACCGAGATCTACAACCAGGTCTCCGGCCAGCAGAACTTCACCATGGGGGCCACCGTCTCGGTGGTCCTGCTGATCCCGGCGGTGCTCGCCTTCCTGGTGGACCGCATGGTCCAGCGCCGCCAGTACGCGCTGGTCACCGCGTCCTCGCGCCCGCTCGCGCCGGCCCGCCGCCCGGCCGCCGACTGGACCGGCTTCGGCTACTGCGCGCTCATCGCGGCGACCATCGCCGGCATGTACCTGGCCATCGTGGTGTACTCGCTGGTCGCGCGCTGGCCCTACAACTTCACCCCGACGCTGCGCCACTACCGCTTCGACACGGTGGGCGGCTACGTGCCCCTCTGGAACAGCGTCTACGTGGCCGCGCTGACCGCGCTGGTTGGCACCGTGCTCACCTTCGTGGGGGCGTACGTGGTCGAGAAGTGCCGCACCGGCTGGAGCGGGGTGCTCTACCTGCTGTCGGTGCTGCCGGTGTCCATCCCGGGCATGGTGCTGGGGCTCGCCTACATCTTCACGTTCAACAAGGCGGGCAGTCCGCTCAACGTGCTCTACGGCACGCTGGCGATCCTGATCATCTCCAACGTCATCCACTACTTCACGGTGGGTTTCCTCACCGCCACCACCGCGCTCCGCCAGATGGACGCGGAGTTCGAGAACGTCTCCGCCTCGCTGGGCGTGCCCTTCTACCGGACGTTCTGGCGGGTGACGGTGCCGATGGCGCTTCCGTCCATCGTGGGCATCAGCATGTACTTCTTCCTCAACGCGATGGTCACGCTCTCCGCGGTGGTCTTCCTGGTGGCCCCCGGCACCGAGCTGGCCGCGGTGGCGGTGCTGCTGATGGACGACGCGGGCGACAGCGGCCAGGCCGCCGCGATGTCGGTGTGCATCATCGGCATCGGGCTGGGCGTGCGCCTGGCCTACTGGGCGCTGATGCGGGGGGTGAGCCGCCGCACCCAGGCCTGGCGCGAGCCCCGGGAAAGCACTACCCTAGCGGGGTCGTGACAACCACCATGGTCGATATTCACGCACACCGCGGGCGCTTCTTCGAGGTGCTGCAGGAGACCGAGCGCACCCAGACCGCGGTCATGACCATCGCGCCCGGCCAGGACGGCGGCCCCGAGGAGACCCACGCCGGCGACCAGGTGGTCTTCGTGGTGGAGGGGGAGGCGATCGTGACCGTCGAGGGGACCGCGCACCAGGCCCGCGCGGGGGCCTGCGTGCTGATCCCGGCGGGCGCGCTCCACCACGTGCGGAACCCGGGCGCGCAGCCGCTCTTCTTCCTCACGGTCTACGCCCCTCCGGCCTACTAGCCCGGTCCCTGGAGCGATGACACTCACCGGCAAGACCGCGCTCGTCACCGGAGCCGCCCGCGGAATCGGGCTCGCCATCGCCACGCGCCTGGCCGCCGACGGCGCGCGGGTGGCCCTGCTCGACCAGGACGCCGACGCGGTCGAGACGGCGGCGCGCGGCTTGGGCCGCGGCGCCCTCGCGCTGGCCGGGGACGTGACGCGGGCCAAGGACGTGGACGGCGCGGTCGCGCGGGTGGAGCGCGCCTGGGGCCGGCTCGACGTGCTGGTCAACAACGCGGGGATCACCGGCCGCTCGTTCCCGATCTGGGAGCTGTCCGACGAGGACTGGCAGCGCGTGATCGACGTGGACCTCACCAGCGTCTTCCTCTGCTGCCGGGCCGCGGTGAAGGTGATGCTGCGGCAGGGCGGGGGCCGCATCGTCAACATCGCGTCGATCGCGGGGAAGGAGGGCAATCCGACGCTCGTGCCCTACTCCTCCGCCAAGGCGGGCGTGATCGGGCTGACCAAGGCGCTCGCCAAGGAGGTCGCGACCCGCGGGATCTTCGTGAACGCGGTCGCGCCCGCGGTGATCGGCACCGAGCTGCTCAAACAGATGGAGCAGAGCACGGTGGACCTGCTGGTCTCCAAGATCCCGATGGGGCGGGTGGGGACGCCGGAGGAAGTGGCCGCGCTGGTGGCGTGGCTCGCCTCGGACGAGTGCTCCTTCAGCACCGGCGCGGTCTACGATCTCTCGGGCGGCCGGGCGACCTACTAGATGGGAGCGCGTATGCGGAGGATCGCGGGCTGGCTGGTGGTCGGGCTGCTGAGCGCGGCGGCCCCGGCGGGTGCCCAGACGCGGGACGTGGGCGCGATGATCACCGAGATCAAGCCGGGCCGCGGGCGGATCGAGGTGAGCGGGCCGGGGGCCGCGGACTGGCGGCCCGCGGGGCCGCTGCTCGCGCTCAAGGTGGGCGACAGTCTGCGCGCGACCGACGACGCGGCGGCGGTGGTGGTGCTGGCGGGCCGGCGCGGCAGCGTCCAGGTGGATGCGACCCGGTCGCCCTTCGTGGTGACCGCGCCGCCGGCGGACAGCCGGATGCAGAAGGCCTTCCTCCTGCTCGAGAGCGGCCTGGGCTTCCTCGGCAGCAACCCGCGCGAGACGCCGCGGCCGGTGCTGTCCACGCGGAGCGTGAGCCGGCCGCCGGTGATCCTGAGTCCGCGCATGGGACCGGTGATGCCCGACACGCTCACGTTCGAGTGGCAGGGCTACCAGTTCGGGCGCTACACGCTGCGCCTGTTCGGCGGGTCCGGTGTCGTGATGGAGCGCTCGGGGCTGGCGGGCAGCCGGCTCGCCTATCCGGCCGACGGGCCCGCGCTGGTCCCCGGCGTCGTCTACACGCTCCAGCTCTTCTCCGGATCGAGCCAGGTGGACGAGATCCGCTTCGAGGTCGCGGACCGGCCGCGCGCTGATGATCTGCGGCGGGATCTTCGGGAGGTCGACCAGGCGCTCGGTCCCGACGTGCCGGCCAGCTCCCGGGCGGTGATGCAGGCGGGCGTGCTGGCGAGCCGCGGGTTCCTTCACGACGCGCGCCGCGTGGTGACCACCGCGCTCACCGCCGACGCGGACCAGCCCAGCCTGCACGCGTTGCTGGGCGACCTCTACGCGCGCACCGGCCTCACGCGCGAGGCCGACGAGGCCTACGAGCAGGCCCGCGACCTCGCTTCTCCCTCCGCGCGTTAGCGTCGCGGCTCGTTCTCCTGTCTGGCGCGGGGGTGCGCGGAGGGGGTGGCGGGCCCTCCCCGGGACACGCTGACTCGCGGGCCCGTTGCGTCGTTATGATCGGGCCACGAGATGGGACGTTGGAGCCTTCGGCAACGCGCAGAAGACACGGTCCCGGGGAGGGCCTGCCACCCCCTCCACGCACAGCCAGCCATCACGCACCACGCCCAACCCGAACGCCACTGCTGATCCTCAGCCCCCGGCCCCGCCCGTCGAGGAACCGAGCGCGCAGCGGAGGCCGCCGGAGCCGACGAAGCGAGGGAACGCTAGGGGCGGAGGCCGCGGCGGAGGGCGGTGGCGAGGAGGGCGAGCTTGGAGACGGACTCGGTGATGCGATCGTCGAGGGCCATCGCCACCGCGTCGCGGAACGGCACCACGCGCCGCTCGAAGAACTCGTCGTCGTCGGAGGCGAGGGGGTCGGCCACGAGCTCCTCGCCGACGAAGCAGTAGGCGGTCTCGTCGAGGTAGGCGGCGGACGGGAAGAAGCGGGCGAGGAAGGTCAGGCGCCCGGCCCGGTAGCCGCCCTCCTCCCGCAGCTCGCGCTGCGCGGCCGCCTCCGGCGTCTCCCCGGGCAGGCCGCCGCCCCCGGGCAGCTCCCACGAATCGCCGCGGAGGAGGTGCCGGAACTGCCGGATGAGCAGCACGTGGTCGGCGTCCACGAACGGCACCACGCCCACCGTGGGCCCGACGTGCAGGATGGGGTAGGTCTTCTCCACGCCGGTGGGCAGGCGCCAGACGTCCTCGCGCAGGGTGAGCTTGCCGAGACGCTCGCGCGTGGTCGAGCGGAGGAAGCGCCAGTCGCGGGTGGTGTCGTCGGGGGCCACGGAAAGCTCCGTCGCGCCAGTGTGCTATCGTAAGCGCCATGACGCAAGAGCGCCCCGCGGATCACTTGATGGAGAAGCTCCTCCGCGCCATCGAGGTCTCGCTCAAAGCCACCGAGGCCTCGCGCGAGGCGGTGCAGGAGATCCTCCGGCGCGGGGCGGAGACCGGTATCTTCTTCTCGGGCGCCCGCGCGGCCGAGGCCGCCGAGGGGTTCGACCTGACCGAGCAGGATCGCGACTTCCTCCGCTCGCTCTCCATCCGACCCGACCCCCGTTGAGAGGCGCGATGCGCGCGCTGATGCTCCTGGCCCTGATCGCGGTGGTCGTCCTGGTGGTCACCCGGCTGCCCGCCGCGTGGCGGGCCCGGCTGCCCGCGCCGACCAATCGCACTCACGACGAGCTGGTCAAGGATCCGATGTGCCAGACCTACGTGGTGATGTCGCGGGCCATCCGGTCCGAATCGGGCGGGGCGCCCCTCTTCTTCTGCAGCCGCGAGTGCGCGGCGCGGTTCGAGCGAGGAGAGCGGCGGGCGTGACGCCCGCGTCGTACGATCTCCTCGTCTGCGATCTCGACGGGACCCTGCTCGACGACTCCATGGCGCTCGACCCCGCGCTGGTGGAGGCGTTCCACCGGGCGTCCGAGCGCGGGCTCGCCATCTCGCTGGCCACCGGGCGGATGCCCGCGGCGGCCGATCCGTACCGCGACCAGCTCGGCGTCACCGCTCCGGTCATCTACTACAACGGTGCGGTGGTGCGCGGCGCCGACGGCGGCCCCGATCTGGTCTCGCTCACGCTCCCCCGCGGCGCGCTCCGCCGGGCCTGGACGGTGTTCTCGCAGGCCCCGGTGCATCCGGTCTTCTACCGCGACGACCGGCTGTACTGCATCGCGCACACCCTCGCGGTGCGCCGCTACTGCGACGAGGAAGGGCTCCGGGTCGACGTGGTCGACGATCCGGCGGAGTTCCTGGCCCTGGGCGGCTTCATCAAGAGCCTGCTGATCGGCCACCCCAAGGATCTCGACATCGTGCGCGGCGAGCTGACCCCGATCGTGGCCGAGCACGGCCGGCTCGTGCGCACCCGCGGCGACTACCTCGAGATCATCCCGGTGGGCGCCTCGAAGGGCGCGGCCCTGGTCCGGCTGAGCGCGCACCTGGAGGTGCCGCTCGATCGGGTGGTCGCGGTGGGCGATCAGGAGAATGACGTGGAGATGCTGCGCGAGGCCGGCCTCGGCGTGGCCATGCCGCACGCCCCCGCGCCGGTGCGCCGCGCCGCCGATCGCGTCGCGCCGACCGCCGCGGAGGGCGGGCTGTTGCGGCTCTTCGGCGAGCTGTTCCCGGGCCGCTTCGACTGACCGTGACTCTCCATCCCGATCCCTGGCGGGCCGTCGACCGCCAGCCGCGGCCCGAGCGCTACGCGCGGATGATGGAAACGCGCGGGCGCACCCCGAGTCAGATCCGCCTGCGCCGGCGCTTCCTCCGCTTCTGCCGCATCGCGCCCGGCTGGCGCGTGGTCGAGGTCGGCTCGGGGAGCGGGGTGGTCGCGCGCGACGTGGCCGCCTTGGTGGGCCCGCGTGGGCACGTGACCGGCGTGGACCGGAGCCGGGTGCTGCTGGCCGCGGCGCGGCGCCGGGCCCGCGAGGAACGGCTCGACCGCCGCCTGGACTTTCGCCTGGGCGAGGCGGCCGCGCTGCCGCTCCGTACGGGCCGCTTCGACTGCGCCCTCGCGGTGACCGTGCTGCTGCACGTGGCGCGGCCGGGCGCGATGCTGCGCGAGCTGGCGCGGGTGACGCGGCCGGGGGGCGTGGTGGCGCTCCAGGACCAGGACTTCGGCACCCAGGTGCTCGATCACCCGGATCGCGAGCTGACCCGCCGCATCTTCGAGGGCGTCACCGCGCGGCTCTACGCCGAGCCGTTCTCCGGCCGGACCCTGGTGCGGCGCCTGGTGGAGCTGGGCCTCGAGCGCGTGCGGCTGCTCGCCGACATCTACCAGGCGCGGCGGCTCGACCCGTTCACCCACAGCCTGCTCGAGCGGCGGGCCACCGCGGCGGTCGAGCTCGGGCTGGTGGGAGCGCGCCGCGCGGCCGCGTGGCTCGCCGAGGTCGAGCGGGCCGACGCGGCGGGGCACTTCGCGTTCACCTTCAATTACTACGGCGCGGCGGGTACCAAGCCGCGGGCCTAGTCCGCGTATACTGGAAGCGAGCATGAGTGCGGAGAGCGCGGGCGGGCTCGAGTCGCGGCTGCGCGAGACGGCGGCATTGCTGGCGGTGGCGCGCGTGGCGAGCGCCACCACCGATTTCGGCGAGGCCCTCCGGCTCATCTGCCGCGAGCTGGCCCGGCTCACCGGGGCCGAGACCGTCTCGTCCTACGTCCGGCAGGCACAGGCCGCGGAGCTCCGGCCGGTCGCGGCCTATCACGTGCCG
Source organism: uncultured bacterium (assembly GCA_946479205.1). Next base: position 6,326 of record CAMLFJ010000021.1, read on the forward strand.
AAGGACGCGCTCGAGGTGCTCGCCACCGCCCGCCTCACCGCCGACGAGCAGCGGGGCTTCGACGCGGTCTTCCAGAGCGGGCGGGTGATCTGGAGCGACGACCTCCCGAACGACCCGCGCTTCGCGATCCCCCTCTTCCGCCGCTTCCCGCACCAGTCGGGCGTCGTGATCCCGCTCTTCATCGACGGCCAGGTGGCGGGCGCCTTCTACCTCGTCTGGTGGACGGAGCGCCGTCGCTTCCAGGAGGCGGAGCTGGACACGCTGCGGGCCATCGGCGAGCAGGCGGGGGTGCTGCTCCGCAACGCGCGGCTGCACGAGGCGCTCAACCTGCGCGCCACGCGCCTGCACTCGCTGGCCCGGCTCAACCAGCTCGTCTCCTCCTCGCTCGAGCCCGACGAGGTGCTGGCCGGCATCGCGAGCGCGGCGGTGGAGCTCATGCAGGTGCCCGCGGTGGCGGTGTGGGTGGTGGACGCGGCCGCGAAGCGCCTCGAGGTGCGCGCGGTGGCGGGCGGGATGAGCGAATTCCCGCGGCGGCCGGTGGACATCGGCGAGGGCGACGTGGGCTGGGTGGCCGCGGAGCGGCGCCAGCTCGAGGTGGCGGATATCGCCGCCGACCCGCGGGCCACCGAGCCGGAGTGGTGGCGGCGGAGCGATCTCCGGAGCTTCCTCGGGGTCCCGATCATCTTCCAGGACCTGCTCCTGGGCGTGCTGGTGCTGAGCGGGCGCGGGCCGCTCCACTTCGGGCCCGACGACCAGGAGCTGCTCGAGATCTTCGTCAGCCAGTCGGCCGCCGCCATCGCCAAGGCGCGCCTCTTCCAGGACATCCAGGACCGGCGCCAGCTCACCGAGGATCTCTTCGCCCTCACCCAGGCCATGGACCGCTCCATGGACCTGCAGGAGCGCGTGGAGATCTTCGCGGCCGCCGCGAACCGCGCGCTCACCTTCGACCGCCTCAACGTCTGGCTCGCCGAGGACGACGGGGTGACCCTGCGCCTGGTGGCGGGGAGCGACGTGGGCCCCGGAGTCCCGCGGCTCGTCACCCTCCGAGGCAGCGGCGGCTTCCAGGCGGTGTGGGAATCGGGCATCACGCTCATGGTGAGCAGCGACGAGCAGCTCGCGCAGGTGCCCCCGCTGCCCCGGGAGCTCCACGCCCATCCGGTGCTGCGCACCCGGCGCTTCGCGGTGGTGCCCCTCCTGGTGCAGGGGCGGCCGATCGGGGTCGTCAGCGCGGACAACAAGGTGAGCCGGCGGCCCATCACGCGGCGGGGCATCGCCCACCTCGAGCTCTTCTGTCAGCAGCTCGCCACCTCGGTCAACAACGCGCGCCTCTACGGCGAGACACGCCAGCGCGAGAAGGACGCGGTTGTTCTCCTGGAAGTCACCCGCAAGCTCTCGGCCACCCTCAAGCTGGACGAGGTGATCGACCTCATCTCCGACGGGGTCATCGAGGCGCTCGGCTGCGGGGCGGCCGGCTTCTACCGGTGGGACGGCGCGCGCGGCGGCCTCGTGCTCGAGCGGAGCCGCAATCACCCGATGGACTTTGCGCGCCCGCTCCTGCTCCGACCGGGCGAGGGCGTGACCGGGCGCGCCTACGCGGAGCGCCGGCCGGTGTGGTCCGACGACCGGCTCGCCGATCCGAGCCTCGTGTACTCGGGGCCCAACGCGGCGGCGATGGCGCGGCCCGACGCCCCGCGCGCCTTCGCGGCCGCCCCGATCCTGATCCGCGACGAGGTCTTCGGGGTCCTGGGCGGCTCCTACTTCCAGCCCCACGCCTTCACCGAGCGCGAGGTCAGCCTGCTCTCGAGCCTGGCCGCGCAGGGGGCGGTGGCGATCGAGAACGCGCGGCTCTATTCGGTGACCCAGCAGAACCTCGCGGGCGCGGCGCTGCTCAATGCGGCCGCGCGCACGCTGCACCGCACCCTCGACGTCAAGCGCCTGCTGCCGGACGCGGCGGGCACCCTGGCCCAGACCTTCGGGGCCCGGCGCGCGGGGATCGTGCTGTTCGAGGAGCGCGGGGCGCGCCCGGGCGACGTGATCTCGTGGGCCGACTGGAGCCACGAGTCGGTGCGCGCGCTCGCCGAGCCGCTCCGCCGCCGGGAGGCCCCGCTGCTGATCCCGGACTCGGCGGCCCGCAGCGACCTGGTCACCGCGGGCCTCCTCGGGCCCGAGGAGGCGCTGGCCGCCTTTCCGGTGCGCGGGCGCAGCCGGGTGCTCGGCGGCCTGCTCCTGCTCTTCCCGACGCCGCGCGCGCTCGCCGAGGCCGAGACGCGCCTGGTCGCGGCCTACGCCGACCAGCTCGCGATGGCGCTCGACAACGCGACCCTGTTCGAGGAGGCGGAGAACCAGAAGACCCGTCTCGAACAGGTCTTCGCCTCGACCTCCGATGGCTTCCTGGTCCTCGACCTCGATCGCCGCGTGGTGGCCCTCAATCTCCAGGGGGGCGCCCTGCTCGGGGTCAACCCGCACGAGGTGACCGGGCGCCCGCTCGCGCGGCTGATCGAGACGCTGGCCGGGTCGGTGGAGTGGGAGGAGACGGGCGGACGCGCTCTCGTGACCGCGGTGGAACAGGCAGGCGAGCCGGCGGACGGCGACCTCGAGGTGCGGCTCCCGGAGCGGCGCACCCTCCGCTGGCTGACCACCCCGACCCGCGACCTGCTCGGCGCGGTGGTCGGCACCACCATCACCCTGCGGGACGTGACGCGGGAGCGCGAGATCGACCGCATGAAGACCGAGTTCGTCTCGACGGTCTCGCACGAGCTGCGCACGCCGCTCACGTCCATCAAGGGGTCGCTCCACCTGTTGCTCTCCGACGACGGCCTCGTGCTCGACGAGACCCAGCGCCACCTCGTGGACATCTCGCTCAAGAACACCGACCGGCTCATCCGGCTCATCAACAACATCCTCGACATCTCCAAGATGGAGGCGGGCCACATCCACCTCGATCTGGAGCTGCACCGCCCGCTCGACTTCGTCGAGATGGCGGTGGACGGGATCCGGGGCTTCGCGGAGTCGCGCGGCATCGCGATCGAGTCCGGCGTGACCACCGAGCTGCCGACGGTGCGGGTGGACTTCGACCGCATGGTGCAGGTGGTGACCAACCTTCTCTCCAACGCGATCAAGTTCTCGCCCGAGCGCGGCCTGGTCACGGTGGGCGCCCGCCGGTCCGGCGGCGACCTGGAGGTCTGGGTCACCGACCAGGGGCAGGGCATCGCCCCCGAGGACGTGGGCCGCCTCTTCCGCAAGTTCCAGCAGCTGGACGGCCGCACCGTCCGCGCGGTGGGCGGCACCGGGCTCGGCCTCGCGATCTGCCGCGGCATCGTGGAGGAGCACGGCGGGCGCATCGGGGTGGACAGCCGGCCGGGCGAGGGCGCCACCTTCACGGTGCGCCTGCCCATCCCCGGCACCGCGGGGGCCGCCCCGAGCCGGGAGGGGCCGGAGGAGCGCAAGGAAGAGGCGCCCCTCGTGCTCGTGGTGGACGACGACCCCGACGTGCGCGCGCTCCTGCGCGACGTCCTGCAGCTGGCCGGGCTCCGCGTCCTCGAGGCGGGCCGCGTGATCGAGGGCGTGGAGATGGCGCGGCAGCGGCAGCCCGACGTGATCACGATGGACCTCATGCTCCCGGACCTGGACGGCTTCGAGGCGATCCGCCTCCTGCGCGAGCAGGCCGAGACGCGCGACACCCCGGTGGTGGTGCTGAGCGCGATCGAGGTCGAGCCCGGCGATCCGCGCGCCCTCGGGGCCACCGTGTGCCTGACCAAGCCGTTCAGCTCGGCCGACCTGCTCAAGGCGATCCGCTCGCGGCTGCGGCCCCGCGACGGCGTGGCTCCGTGACCTCCGCTCGCATCCTGGTGGTGGACGACGAAGCCGACATCAACACGATCCTGAGCGTGACCCTGCGCCGCGCGGGCTACGAGGTCATCAGCGCGGCCGACGGGCTCGAGGCGATCGAGATCATCCACCTGCACGCCCCCGACCTGATCCTGCTCGACGTGATGATGCCGCGCGCGGACGGGCTCGAGGCGCTGCGCCGCATCCGGGAGCACGCGCCCACCGCGCACACCCCGGTCATCATGCTCACCGCCAAGGGCGCGCTCGCCGACAAGATGAAGGGCTTCGAGCGGGGCGCCGACGACTACGTGGCGAAGCCCTTCGAGCCCGCCGAGATCCTCGCCCGCGTGCAGGCCCTGCTCAAGCGCACCGCCCAGTCGCGGGTGGTGCGCCCGTTGCTGAGCGTGCTGGGCGACTGGTTCACCGCCGAGCACGTGGCCCAGTTCGGTCGCGACCTGGAGGCGGCGCGCGACATCCAGCGGCGCCTGCTGCCGCCGGTGCCCGCGCGGGTCGCCGGGCTCGACGCGGGGGCGGTGCTGCGCTCGTCGACGATCGTGGGGGGCGACTTCTACGACATCTTCCCGATGGGCGAGCGGCTGGGGGTGGTGGTCGGCGACGTGTCCGGCAAGGGGATTCCCGCCGCGCTCCTCATGGTCATGGTGCGGACGCTCCTGCGCGAGATCGCCCGCGACGTGCCCGAGCCCGCGGAGGTGCTGACCCGGCTGAACGCCTCGCTCTGCCGGGACATGCCGCCCTCGATGTTCGTGACGCTGGTGCTGGCCGCGCTCGATCCGGCCGGGGAGCCCGGGCGCGTGGTGCTGGCGGGCGGCGGCCACCCCGACCCGGTGATCGTGCGCGCGGACCGCGGTGCCGCGGTGGCCTCGCTCGGCGAGGCGGGCGGCACCGTGCTCGGGGTGTTTGCCGACGCCGCGTTCGGGCAGATCGAGCTGACGCTGGCCGAGCCCGGCGACACGCTCGTGCTGCTGACCGACGGCATCGTGGAGGCGCAGAGCGAGGACGGGCACCGGCCCGGCATCGCGGCCCTGCTGCCCATCTTCGAGCGCGAGCGCGCGCTGAGCGCGCAAGCGCTGGCCGATCGCCTGACCGCGGACGTGCTCCAGCGCGCGGGCGCGCGCCTGCAGGACGACATGACCGTCTTCGTGCTCAAACGCTCCTGATCCCGCCCGATCCCCGGGGAGGACCCGCCCGCATGATCCGTGTCATCGTCGTCACGCTCGCGCTCCTCGCGGGCGCCGTCTCCGCGTCCGCCCAGCCCGCGACCCGGGAAGTGGTGGTGCTCACCTCGTTCCCCAAGGAGCTCTTCGAGGCCTACAAGCAGGCCTTCGAGCAGAAGACCCCGGGGGTGAAGGTGATCGTGAAGCAGCAGCAGACCAACCAGGGCGTGACCTACCTGCGCGAGACCCGGAGCCGGCCGGAGGCCGACGTCTTCTGGGTCTCCGCGGTGGACGCCTTCCAGGCCCTCAAAACCGACGGCCTGCTCGAGAAGGTCGCGCTGCCGAAGGAGACGCTCGCGCGGATCCCCGCGAAGATCGGCAGCTTCCCGCTCCACGACCCCGACGGCTACTACTGGGGCTTCGCGGTCTCGGGCTATGGCCTCATGTGGAACACGCGCTACCTGGCCCTGCACAAGCTGCCCGCGCCGCGCGAGTGGACCGACCTGGCCGACGCGCGCTACTGGGGCCATCTCGTGATCTCGGCCCCTTCGCGCAGCGGCACGACGCACCTCACCGTCGAGGTGATCCTGCAGGCCTACGGCTGGGAGAAGGGCTGGGCGCTCCTGCTCCAGAGCGGCGGCAACATGGGCTCGATCACCGAGCGCAGCTTCGGGGTCCCGGAGGCGGTGGTCTCGGGGCAGTACGGCATCGGGGTGGTGATCGACTTCTTCGGGCTCTCCGCCATCGCGTCGGGACAGCCGATCGACTTCGTGTATCCGTCGCTCACCTCGGTGGTGCCGGCCTCGGTGGCGGTGGTGAAGAACGGGCCGAACCCGGCCAATGCCCGCGCCTTCGTCGAGTACCTGCTCGGCGACGAGGGGCAGCTCCGGCTCTTCGCGCCCGAGATCGGCCGGCTGCCGGTGGTGCCGGCGCTCTACGCGCGCGCCCCCCGGGGCTATCCCAACCCGTTCACGATGAAGCTCGGCGGGGTGGACTTCGACGACAAGCTCTCCTCGGGCCGCCGCAACGTGGTCAACGCGCTCTTCGACCAGGTGGTGACCTTCCGCCACACCGAGCTCAAGGCGGCGTGGGGCGCCATCCACGCGGCCGACGCGCAGGTGGCGAAGGCGCGGGCGGGCGGCCGCAGCGTGGAGGCCGCCCAGGCCCAGCTCGCGGAGGCCCGCACGCTCGCGAGCGCGGTGCCGCTCGACGCCCGCCGCGCCTCCGACCGGGAGGTCAACGCCGCCTTCAAGGATCGACCCGAGGTGAAGTCGCGGATGGAAACCGAGTGGGATACCGCGGCCAAGGCCGCCTACGCGCGCGCCCGCGAGCTCGCGGAGGGCGCGGGAGCCAAGATCCGCTAGCCCGAACGGAGATTGCGCGAACGCGCCGCCAACGGCTAGCGCGCGGGCGCGGCCGCCTTCGCGCGGATCGCGCGCGCCTGCGCTTCCATCTCGGCGGCCTCCGGCTCGCGGTTGGTCTGCTTGAGCAGGGCCGCGTACTCCTCCAGGCTCTCCGCGACCTCGGGGTGGTCGGGCCCGAGCGCCTTGCGCTGTAGCGTGAGCGCCCACTGGTAGAGCGGCTCGGCCTGCGCGAAGCGGCTCTGGGCGCGGTAGAGCGAGGCCAGATCCACGATCGTCGCGGCCACCTGCGGATGCTCGGGCCCCAGGACCTTCTCGCCGATTTGCTGGGCGCGCCGGTAGAGCGGCTCGGCCTGCGCGTACCGGCTCTGGAGGCGGTAGAGCGTCCCCAGGTTACCGAGATCGAGCGCGACGCGCGGCGATTCCCGGCCGAACCGTTTCTCGTCGATGGCGAGCGCGCGCTGGTAGCTCGGTTCCGCCTCCGCGTACTTGGTCTGCAGGCGCTGGGCTTCCCCGAGCGCGCGGAGGCTCCGGGCCAGGTCCGGATGCTCGGGGCCGAGCGTCTTCTCCTGGATCGCGAGGGCCCGGCGGGCCAGGGACTCGGCCGGGCCGGCGTTCTGCCGCAGCACCGACAGCTCGGCCAGCCCGGCCAGCGTGGCGGCCACGTCCGGATGCTCGGCGCCCAGGGCCTTCTCGCGGATGGCGAGCGCGCGGCGGCCGAGCGCCTCGGCGTCCGCGTAGCGCCCGCGGGTGCGGGCCAGGCCGGCCAGCAGATCGAGCGCGCCGGCCACCTCGGGGTGCTCGGGGCCCAGCGCCTTCTCGGCGACCGCGAGCGCGCGGCGGCCGAGCGGCTCCGCCTGCGCGAAGCGTCCCTGCTCGGCCCCGATCTCGCCGAGCGTGACGAGCGGCCCGATCACCTCGGGATGCTCGGGCCCGAGCGCCTTCTCGCGGATGGCGAGCGCGCGCTGGGCGAGCTGCTCGGTCTCCACGTAGCGGCTCTGGATGCGGTAGAGGGCGGCCAGGCTCGTGAGGCTCGTGGCCACGTCCACGTGGTCCGGCCCGAGCACCTTCTCACGGATCGCGAGCGCCCGGCGGCTGCGCAGCTCGCCATCCGCGTAGCGGCCCTGCAGGCGGTCGAGCGCGGCCAGGGCGTCGAGCGTGCCCGCCACCTCGGGATGCTCCGGCCCCAGCACGCGCTCGTCGATGGTGAGCGCGCGGCGGAGCAGGGGCTCGGCCTCGGCATAGCGGCCTCGTACCGCGCCGAGTGCTCCGAGCGCGGTGAGGGTGGCCGCCACTTCCGGGTGGTCGGCGCCAAGC
>CAMLFJ010000022.1 GCA_946479205.1 uncultured bacterium
CACCGTGTTGTAGGGCAGCACGATGCCCCAGGAGTTGTAGGCGCCCAGGTCCACCAAGATGCGATCGCGCACCGCCAGCATGGTGCCGTCCCGCCGCGCCGCGATCTCGATGTCGTGCACCTGCGCGCGCGCGTGGGCCGAGCCCATCATGTGCTCGCGGCGGTCCTCGGTCCACTTCACCGGCCGGCGGGACACGATGGCGGCGGCGGGGATCAGCAGGTCCTCCGCGTAGCCGTTGGCCTTGGTGCCGAACCCGCCGCCCACGTCCGGAGCGATGACGCGGATCTTGTGGGGCGGCAGCCCGAGCGCGGCGACCAGGCCCTGCTGGACGAAGTGGACGACCTGCGTGCCGTTCCACGTGGTGAGCGCGCCGTCGCGCGCGTCCCACTGGGCGACCACCCCGCGGGTCTCGATCGGCATGCCGACGTAGCGCGGGATCACGAAGCGCTCGCGCACCCGCGCGTCGGCCTGGCGAAACGCCGCCTCGACACCGCCGAAGCCGGTCTTGAAGGAGAGCGCGATGTTGTCACCCCACGCGGGATAGAGCACCGGCGCGCCGGGCCGCGCGGCCGCCTCCACGTCGGCCAGGGCGGGGAGCGGCTCGTAGTCCACCTCGACCAGCTCGCAGCCGTCCTCGGCCACCGCGCGGCTGCTGGCCAGGACCATCGCCACGATCTCGCCCACGTGACGGGCCTCGTCCCGGCACAGCGCGAGCTGGTGTGGCTGCTTCATGGTGACGTCCACGCGGGCGGCCAGGCCCGGCGGAATCGCGCCGAAGAGCGGCAGCGGCTTCATCCAGCGCTCGAGATCGGCGAAGGTCAGCACGTGGGTCACCCCGGGGAGGAGCTTCGCCGCTTCCGTCCGGATGGCCGCGATGCGCGCGTGCGCGTGGGGGCTGCGCACGAAGGCCACGTGGAGCATCCCGGGCAGCTTGATGTCGTCCACGAAGCGGCCCTCGCCGCGCAGGTAGCGCGGGTCCTCCTTGCGCTTGACCGATGCTCCGAAGTACTTGGCGCCCATGTTTTCTCTTGGCGGCTCCTGTCTCCTGCTTACTGCCGTTTAGTTCTTCAAGCTCTCCATATGCGGGGGCCCAGATATGGCCCCCGCACTCCCCCAGTCCGCGGACAACCGTTTACTGCTTCTCGTTTCTGCGCTTTGGACTCGGCTTAGCCGCCCAAGTATGCCTTCTTCACGTGGTCGTTCTGCATCAGGTCTTTCGCGGGGCCTTCCAGCGTGATGCGGCCGGTTTCCATGACGTAGGCGCGGGTGGCGAGCTGGAGCGCCATGTAGGCGTTCTGCTCCACCATCAGCACGGTGGTGCCCTCGCGCTGGATGCCCGCGATGATCTGGAACACCGTCTCGGTGACGGTGGGGGCGAGGCCGAGCGAGGGCTCGTCGAAGAGGATGAGCCTGGGGCGGGCCATGAGGCAGCGGCCGATGGCGAGCATCTGCTGCTCGCCGCCCGAGAGGGTGCCCGCGGCCTGGCGGCGGCGCTCGGCCAGGATCGGGAAGTGGCCGAACACGCGGTCGCGGTCTCCGGTCACCGCGGCCGCGTCGGTGCGCACGTAGGCCCCCATCTGCAGGTTCTCCTCCACCGTCATGTGCGGGAACACCCGCCGGCCCTCCGGGCAGTGCGCGATGCCGCGGCGCAGGATCTCCTGCGGGGCCAGGTGCTGGATCTCCTGCCCATCGAAGACGATGCGGCCCGCGCCGGCGCGTACGAGCCCCGAGATGGCCTTGAGCGTGGTGGTCTTGCCCGCGCCATTGGCGCCGATGAGGCAGACGAACTCGGCGGGGCCCACCGTGAGCGACACCGAGTGGAGCGCGGTGATCCGGCCGTAGCCCGCCGAGAGGCGCTCAAGGGTGAGCATGGGCTCCCGCTCCCAGGTAGGCGCGGATCACCTCGGGATCGCGCTGCACCGCGGTCGGGTCGCCGTCGGCGATGAGCCGGCCGTAGTTGAGCACGAGCACGCGGTCCGAGATGCCCATGACCAGGCGCATGTCGTGCTCCACCAGGAACACCGTGATGCCCTCGTCGCGGATGCGGCCGATCAGCGCGGCCACCGCGACCTTCTCGGAGGCGCTCATGCCCGAGGCCGGCTCGTCGAGCAGCAGCAGCCGGGGCCGCGCGGCCAGGCCCACCGCCAGCTCGAGCAGCCGCTGCTCGCCGTAGGAGAGCGCGGCGGCCGCCTCCGCGCGGCGCGCGCCCAGCCCCACGAAGTCCATCACGCGGTCCGCCTCCACGCCGAGCCGACGCTCCTCGTCGCGCACGCGCCCGCGGGCCAGCAGCGCCGCGGTCACCCCCACGCGGCCGCGCAGGTGCAGGCCGGTGAGCACGTTCTCCCGCACGCTCAACCCGGGGAACAGGCTCGTCTTCTGGAACGTGCGCACGAGGCCGCGCGCCGCGATGCGATGGGGCCGCCAGCCGGTGATCGCGTCGCCGTCGTGATGCACGGTGCCCTGGCTCGGGCGCTGAAACCCGGTGATCACATTGAACGCGGTGGTTTTCCCCGCGCCGTTGGGGCCGATCAGGCTCGTCACGCTGCCGGGGGCGACCGCGAAGCTCACCCCGGTCAGCGCGGCCACGCCGCCGAACCGCACCGTGAGGTCCCGGGCCTCGAGCGTCACGACGGCCGCCACCGCCGGCGTAGCGCCGGCCCAGCCGCCCGCAGGGCTGGGACAATCCCCGCCGGCATGAAGAACAGCACCGCGATGAGCAGGACGCCGTAGAGCAGCATCTGCCATTGGTACGAGGTCAGCTCGCGCAGCACCTCCGGCAGCACCGTGAAGAGCACCGCCCCCACCACGGGGCCGGCCAGCGTCCCCTTCCCGCCCGCCACCACCATGATCACCATCGTCACGGTGTAGGTGAACAGGAACACCTCGGGGCTCACGAAGCGCGTGTAGTGCGCGTAGAGGCCTCCCGCGAATCCGGCCATGCCCGCGCTGACCACCGCGGCCAGCACCAGGTAGTGGGTCGCGTCGATGCCCACCGAGGCGGCGAGGGTCTCGTTCTCCCGGAGCGCGACCAGGGCGCGGCCGACTCGCGAGCGGATGAGGGCCAGGCAGAGCAGGTAGGCCAGCACCACCGCGGCCAGCACCAGGTAGTAGTACGCGCTCTTGGTGCGCAGCGACCACGCGGCCAGCCCGGGCAGCGCGATCTCGACCGGCGGCACCCCGGGAATGCCGAGCGGCCCGTTGGTCAGGTCCATCCAGTTCACGCTCACCAGCGAGACGCAGCCCGCGAACGAGATGGTCAGCAGCACGAAGTAGGCGCCGCGCAGCTTGAGCGCGAGCCGGCCGATGACGTAGCCGGCCAGGCCCGGCAGCGCGATGGCGGCCAGGAGGCCGACCCACGGCGACCACTCGAGCTTGACGCTCAGGAGGGCCGAGGCGTAGGCGCCGATGCCGAAGAAGGCGGCGTGACCCAGCGAGAGCTGTCCGGTGTAGCCCAGCAGCAGGTTCAGGCTCAGGGCCAGCACCGCGAAGATGCCGGCCATGATCAGCGTGTGCAGGTGATACGGGTTCCACACCCAGGCGGGCGCGGTCAGCACGAGGGCCAGGCCGATCCCGAGCGCGAGCCGTCTCATCCCACGCGCTCGGCGCGGGCGAACAGGCCCGACGGGCGGAGCAGCAGCACCGCGACGATCATCAAGAAGCCGACCGCGTCGCGATAGCCGGAGGAGATGTAGCCGGCCCCCAGCTCCTCCGCGATCCCCAGCACGAGCCCGCCGAGCGCCGCGCCGCCGAAATTACCGAGCCCGCCCAGGATGACCACCGAGAACGCCTTGAGCGAGGCCAGATCGCCCATGGACGGGTAGAGCAGGAAGACCGGGCCGAGCAGCGCGCCCGCCGCCGCGGCCAGCCCCGCCCCGAACGCGAAGGTGATGGTGTGGATGCGCTCGATGCTCACCCCCATGAGGGCCGCGGTCTCGCGGTCCTGGAAGGTGGCCCGCATGGCACGGCCGAGCTTGGTGCGGGTCAGTACCAGATGCGCGCCCAGGATCAGGAGGCCCGAGGCCATGAACACGAAGATGCGGAGCGGCGCGACCGACACCGCGCCCAGCACCACCGGCTGGGTGGGGAACGGGGTGGGCACGCTCTTGGCCACCCCGCCCCAGCCGAGCAGCTCCGCGTTCTGCATGGCGATCCAGAGCCCGATCATCACGAGCATGACCGTGTCGATGGATTGCGCGCGCAGGGGCCGCAGCAGCACCCGCTCGCAGACCGCGCCGGCCAGGGCGCCGGCCACGATCGCGAGCGGGATCGCCAGGAAGAAGTGGACCGAGGCGAGCGCGAGGGCGGCGAACGCGGCGTAGGCCCCGAGCGTGTAGAACTCGCCGTGGGCGAAGTTCACCACGTTCATCAGCCCGAAGACCAGCGTGAGGCCGATCCCGAGCAGGCTGTAGGTGGCGCCCAGCAGCAGCCCGTTCAGCAGGTGCTGGAGAAGCTGGTCCAAGCGCCCGCGATCGCCGGTCGCGCTACTTCTTCGCCGAGAACGCGGGCAGCGCGATCTTGCCGTCCTTCACCTGGACGATGAAGATGCTGGGCTTGCTCTGCCCGCTCTCCTTGCCCGCCGGGCCGTCCTTCTCGAACTTGATGGGACCGTTGAGGCCCATCGCGTTCACCTGCCAGAGCGCGGCCTGCACCGCCTTCGGATCCGCCTTGCCGGCCAGGCGGATGCCCTCCACCGCGGTCAGCACCCCGTCGTGGCCACGGAACCCTTCGGTCAGCCCCTCGAAGGGATGGCCGCGCTTGGCCCACTCGTCCACGAAGGCCTTCGCCAGCTTGCCGTCGGGCATCGCCTCGGGGAACCACGGCAGGAAGAAGAGGATGTGGTAGGTCCCCTCCGCGGCCGCGCCCGCCTGCTTGATGAGCTGGGACGGCGACGAGCTGCCGCCGGTGGTGATCACGCGCCTCACCAGCCGCTGCTCCTGCGCCTGCTTCAGGACCAGCGTGATCTGCTCCACGCTCGTGGTGAGGAAGAGGGTGTCGCCACCGCCCGCCTTCACCTTGGTGATCTGCGCGTTCATGTCGGTGGCCGCCTGCTCCATGAACTCCGCGGTGCCCACCTGCGCGCCCGAGCGCTTCAGGAGGTCGCCGAAGGCGCCGACCGAGCCGCGGCCCCAGTCCGTGTTCACCGCGAGGAAGTCGGCCTGCTTGATCCCCAGGTCCTTCATGTACTTCTCGAGCCCAAGCGCTTCCATCTCGCTGGGCGGGCTGATGCGGAAGATCCACGGGTTGCCGCGCTTGGTGATGGTCGCGGCGCTCGAGGTCTCCACCACCATGGGCACGCCGTACTCCTCGAGCTTCGGCATGGCCGCGAGCGTCATCGAGCTGCCCCAGGCCCCCACGATCACCGGCACCTTGTCGCGCACGATCAGCTTCTCGGCCGCGGTGGCGGCCTCCTTGGGGTCGGACTTGTTGTCCTCGATCAGCAGCTCGACCTTGCGGCCGAGCACGCCGCCCTTGGCGTTGATCCAGTCCCGCCCGATCTCCGCGCCCATCCGGACGTAGTTGCCGGAGGCGGCCACCGGCCCCGACAGCGGCTGGATGACGCCGATCTTCACGGCCTCCTGGGCGGCCGCCGGCGCCGCGAGCGCGGCGACGACGGTCAGCGCGACGAAAAGGGCTCGGATTGCCTGCTTCATGACGACCTCCTCTGACCCTTGCCTGGTTAAGGTGCGTCCGCCACGCTGCGGAACCTGGAATCGCGTACTTATCCTACGTTTCATGTCTCATGTCAAACGAAGACCCCGATTGACATTGGCGCGGGCCGCCCCAAGAATACGGCACCATGCCACCCGCGAGATCCTCCGCGCCCCGCGCCCCGATCGCCCCCCTGCTGCACGAGAGCCTCGGCGAGCGGGTCTACCGGACCGTTCGCGACCTGATCCTGAGCCAGGTCTTCCCGCCCGGCTCGAAGCTCAACGTCGAGCAGATCTGCCGCGACCTGGGCGTGAGCCGCACGCCGGTCTGGGATACGATGCGCCGCCTGGAGAGCGAGGGCCTGGTCAACACCGTGCCGCGCCACGGCGTCTTCGTGCTCAACTACGGGGCCGACCAGATCCGCGATCTCTTCGCGGTGCGCGGCGCGCTGGAGGCCCTCGCGGTCCGCCAGGCCGCGCAGAACCTCGACGACGACACGCGGGCCGCGCTCGAGGCGACCATGAAGGAGCTGGAGCGCGCCGCGGGAGCCGGCCTGATGGAGCCGTACTCGCGCGCGGCCATCGACTTCCACGACCAGGTCCTGGTCGCGGCGCGGAACCCGGTGCTGAGCCGGCTCCTCGAGAACGTCTACGCCCAGATCCTGGTGCTGCGCCTGCGGTCCCTCTACCTGCCTGAGCGGGTCGAGTCGAGCGTGGCCGAGCACCGCGAGATCTTCGAGGCGGTGCTGGCCGGCGACGCCGAGCGCGGCGAGCGCCTGGCCCGCGCGCACGCCGAGCACGTGCTGCAGGACGCGCTCGAGTTCACGCGCCGGCGCCCGGAGCACGCGGGGGCCACGCGATGAGCGCAGAGGCCCGGACGCCCTGGGATCGCTACGCGGCGGCGCTGCCGGGCATCGCGGCCGCGGTGGGCCGGACCCCGCTGGTGCGCCTGAACCGCATCACCCGCGACGTGACGCCCGCGATCTACGTGAAGGTGGAGTGGTACGGGGCGACCGGCAGCCTCAAGGACCGCATCTACCTGCACATGTTCGAGCGGGCGGAGGCCCGCGGCGATCTCAAGCCGGCCATGCGGGTGCTCGAGTGCTCGACCGGCAACGCGGGGATCGCCTGCGCCTGGGTCGCGGCGGTGAAGGGCTACCCCTGCACCATCGTCATGCCGGAAGGCATGAGTGACGAGCGCAAGAAGATCATGCGGGCCTACGGGGCCGAGCTGGTCTTCACCCCGGGCGGCGAGAGCGACGTGGATCTCTCGCTCGACCGGCTGCGCCAGATCCGCGACGCGGCGCCGGGCCGCTACTGGGTGCCCGGGCAGTTCGACAACCCGGACAACGTCGAGGCCCACATCCTCACCACCGGCCCCGAGCTGTGGGAGCAGTCGGGTGGCCGCATCGGGGCCTTCGTGGATTCGCAGGGCTCGGGCGGCCTCCTGACCGGGGTCGGCCGCTACCTCCGGAGCCGCGATCCCCAGGTGAAGCTCTACGCGGTGGAGCCCGCGGAGTGCGCGCTGCTCTCGCGCCGGGCGTGGGGCCACCATGGCATCGAGGGCATCGGCGACGGCTTCGTCCCCCGCAACCTGGACGTCTCGCTGCTCACCGGGGTGATCACCACCACCACCGAGGAGAGCGTGGACATCGCCCGGCGGCTGGCGCGGGAGGAGGGCCTCTTCTGCGGCATCTCGAGCGGCTGCAACGTGGCCGCCGCGCTCAAGCTGGCGCGCCGGCACCCCGAGCTGCCGTCGGTGGTGACGATCCTGAACGACACCGGCCAGCGCTACTTCACCACCCCGCTCTGCGGGGAGGCCAAGCACGTGGATATCCCGGAGCGGGAGCATCCGCTCGATCCCTACACCGTCGAGCAGCTCGACCGGTACCAGAAGACCTGGGAGGTGCTGGCGTGACCATCGCGCCGCGCGAGTACGACTTCGTCGCCGCGCGCGAGCGCCTCGAGGCCAAGCCCAAGTCCGCCGGCCCCAAGCTCGGCTCGCTGGAAGACGCGGTCGCGCGGGTCAAGGACGGCGACCACCTGGCCATCGGCGGCTGCCTCTACTCGCGCACCCCGCTGGCGCTCGTGTGGGCGCTGCTGCGCCGCCGGCCGACGAACCTCACCTTCTCGCGCAACCTCATGTGCTACGAGGGCGAGTGGGGCATGGTGTCGGGCGCGGTGAGCAAGCTCGTGACGTCCTGGATGGGCATCGGTCTGCCCTGGGGGCTCTCGCGCATCCAGCGCGAGTTCGTCGAGGCCGGGCGCGTCGAGTTCGAGGAGTGGAGTCACCTCGGGCTCGGCCTGCGCTACCGCGCCGCCGCGATGGGCGTGCCCTTCCTGCCGTCGCTCACCATGCTGGGTTCCGATCTCATGGGCGTGGGCGGCTCGAAGACACTGGAATGCCCCTACACCGGCCGCATCCTCCATGCCGTGCCCGCGCTCTTCCCGGAGGTCGCGCTGATCCACGTGCAGAGGGCCGACCGCCTCGGCAACTGCCAGATCGACGGCTACCCGCACATGGACGAAGACATCGCCCGCGCCGCCGCCACCGTGCTGGTGACCGCCGAGGAGATCGTCTCCGAGGACGAGATCCGGCGCCACCCGGACCGGACGGTGATCCCCGGCTTCCTGGTGGACGCGCTCGCCCACGTTCCGTACGGGTCCTACCCGCACGAGTGCTACGGCGCCTATGACTCCGAGCCCGAGCACTTCACGGCCTACGTGGGCGGCATCCTGGCGCGCGGCGCGGCCGGGGTCGCCGACTATCTCGAGCGCTACGTCTACGCCCCGGCGAGCCACGCGGAGTACCTCGGCCTCTTCGGCGAGCCGCGCCGGGCGGACGCGGCCGCCCGCGCCCGGATGCTGACGACGTGACGGCCAGCGCGAACGAGCTGCTCGCGGTGATGGGAGCCCGAGAGCTCCGGAACGACACCACCGTGTTCACCGGCGTCGGCGCCCCCATGATGGCGTCGGTGCTGGCCCAGCGCACCCACGCCCCGCGGCTCACCATGATGGTCGAGGGCGGCATCATCGGGCCCACCTGGAAGCCGGGGGAGCTGCCGATCTCCACCAACGAGATGCGTGCGGCCTACCGCGCCCAGATGCTCCCCGCCATCACCGACGCGTTCCTGCTCGCCCAGCGCGGCTTCTTCGACGTGGGCTTCATCGGGGGCGCCCAGATCGACCGGCACGGCAACCTCAACACGAGCGCGATCGGCGGCTACGCGCGGCCCAGGGTGCGGCTGCCCGGCAGCGGCGGGGCCAACGACATCATCTCCCTCTGCCGCGAGGTCATGATCCTCACCGTCCACGAGAAGCGGCGCTTCACCGAGCGCGTGGACTTCATCACCAGCCCCGGCTATCTCGAGGGCGGCGACGCGCGGCGGCGCGCCGGCCTGCTCTTCGGCGGGGTTTCTCGCGTGGTCACCACGCTCGGCATCTTCGGCTTCCACCCCGAGAGCCGCCGCATGCAGCTCCTGGCCCTGCACCCCGGCGCCACCGTGGAACAGGTGCGCGAGAACACCGGCTTCGAGGTCCTCATCAGCCCGACGCTGACTACCACGAAGCCGCCGACCGAGGAGGAGCTGTCGATCCTCCGCATGCTCGATCCCAAGCGCCAGTTCATCGGATGACCCGTCCACAACCCGAGACCCCCTCACCCTGGCCCTCTCCCCCAAGGGGGAGAGGGGATCTCGATATCTCCCTCTCCCCGCCGGGGAGAGGGCAGGGTGAGGGGCGCGGAGACCTCATGACCGACTTCGGCCTAGCCATTCGCAACTTCGTCGGCCCGGGTGAGGTGCCGGACATCCAGGGCGTCTACGCTTACGCGGAGCGCGCGGAGGCGCTCGGCTTCGAGTCGCTGTGGGCGTGGGATCACGTGCTGCTGGGCGTGGAGCCCTCGTTCCCCATCGTGGACTCCATCACCATGCTGGGCGCGGTGGCGGCGCGCACGCGGACGATCAAGCTCGGCACCGGGGTGCTGGTGCTGCCGCTGCGCAACCCGGTGGTCGCGGCCAAGGCCCTCGGCAGCCTCGACGTGATCTCGGGCGGCCGCCTGGTCCTGGGCGTGGCCGCGGGCTGGTACGCCCGCGAGTTCGACGCGGTCGGGGTGCCCTTCAAGCAGCGCGGCCGTCACTTCGAGCGCAACCTCGACATCCTGATGCGCCTGTGGACCCAGGACCGCGTGACCCTGAAGGTGGACGAGTTCAACCTGCGCGAGGCGGTGATGGTGCCCCGCACCGCGCAGCGGCCCCGCCCGCCCGTGCTCATCGGCGGCTACGTGGACGCGGTGCTGAAGCGGGCGGGCACCGTCGGCGACGGCTGGCTCACCTACTTCTACACCCCGGAGAGCTTCACCAAGGGGTGGGAGAAGGTGAAAGCCTTCGCCCGCGAGGCCGGCCGCGATCCCGCGAAGCTCACCGCCACCAACCAGCTCGCGGTGTACGTGGGGCGATCCCGGGAAGAGACCACCGCGGACATGCGCCAGTGGCTCTCCACCGAGTGGGACACCGCGGCCTGGAGCGAGTCCACCATCGACCACGCCATCCACGGCTCGCCGGCTCAGTGCATCGAGCAGCTCCGCGCCCACGTGAAAACCGGCGTCCACCGGATTATCCTGATCCCGTACCGCTATCAGCCCGAGCAGGTCGAGCGGATCGCCAAGGAGGTCTTGCCCAAGCTATGAGCCAGCCCGTCCACATCGACATCAACTGCGACATGGGAGAGAGCTACGGCCGCTGGACGCTCGGTCACGACGAGGAGGTGATGCCCAACATCACCTCCGCCAACATCGCCTGCGGCTTCCACGGCGGGGACCCGCACGTGATGCGCCGCACCGTGGAGCTGGCGGTCCAGCACGGGGTGGCGGTGGGAGCACACCCGGGGCTGCCGGACCTCATGGGCTTCGGACGCCGGCGGATGGATGTTTCTCCGGCCGAGCTGAAGGACATCCACCGCTACCAGGTCGGCGCGCTGGCCGCCTTTGCCCAGGCCGCGGGCACCCGGATCCAGCACGTCAAGCCCCACGGCATCCAGTACCACATGTTCGAGGAGAACCTCCCGCTCGGGCGCGCCAGCGCCGAGCAGGTCCTGGAGCTGGATCCCCAGATCATCCTGATGACGATGGCCATGACGCGGTACGACGCGGAGGCCCGCAAGGTGGCCGGCGTGCGCATCGCCGCCGAGGGCTTCGCGGACCGGGTCTACGCCGACGACGGGCAGCTCGTCACCCGCAAGCTCGGCAAGGACGCGCTGATCACCGACCCGGCCCGGGCCGCGGAGCAGGCCGTCCGCATGGCCATGGAGGGCAAGGTGCGCACGATCACCGGCAAGGTGATCGACGCCAAGGTCGAGACCATCTGCATTCACGGCGACAGCCCGGGCTCGGACAAGATCGTCGCCGCGGTGCGCGAGGGCTTGGTAAAGGCCGGCGCCATCGTGAAACCGCTCCGGGATTGGCTGCCCCGGTAGCATTCCCGGACGCAGATCCTGCGGGGCGGGGTCGGACCGTCCGAAATGGGTACACTGTATTCCGTTAGTCGTCACCCGCCTCCGGCGGCCCCGCCGGGCGGTGTTCCGTAACTCATCATCGCAGCGAGCCTTTCTCCCCTCCCGGAAATGGCACCGAGTTTGCCCTAGGGTAGGTCGGCGCAACCATGGCGGACTACGCGGACGGCAGCAGCGTGAAGGGCGAGAGACACGGCGGATGCCGGCCCGGCGAAATCAAGCCGGGCACGGGCTCCCGCGGGCATCGTCTCTCGAACGCCCACGGCCCCCGCGGAACCTTCCGGGAGCGCCATATCGGCCAGATCGCGCGGGCTCACCGGCTCCCGCATCACCAGCGTGGTCTGGACCGATGAGTCAGGCGGAAGCCGGGAACGCCATAGGGGAGGAAATCATGTCAACCACCACACTGAGACTGCTGAGCGGATCGGGTTACCGGCGCGAGCCGAGCGCGATGCCTTCGGACTCGCAGATCGCGCATGCTCTGTATGACGCGCAGAGTGCCCAAACGCAGAGAAGCCTCGACGAGATCCTGGCCATGGCGCAGCAGAGCTCCGGCTGGACGCAGGTCTTCAAGCAGCTCAAGACGGAAGGCCTGATCGAGGAGCAGACGCTCGGCCACGTGGTGGCCCGCTGGACCAATCGCACGATCCGTACCCGGCGGCCCTCGCTGGCGCCGGTCGAAAACATCTCCGCCTAGCTTCCCGCATCAACCGCTACCGCGCGGCCAGGATCAACTCCAGCCGCGCGGTAGCGCGTTCCCAGTCGAACTGAGTCCCCACGAAGTGCTGCCCCTGCCGCGCGATCCGAGTTCGAAGCTCCTGATCCTCCACCAGCCGGGTGAGCCCCCAGGTCAGCGCGTCCAGATCGCGCCGCGGGGACACGACCGCGGTGCGGCCGTCGATCGCGTAGTCGCGGCAACCCCCGTTGTCGTAGGTGCACAGCGCCGCCCCGCAGGCCATCGCCTCCATCGCGGGCATGCCGAGGCCCTCGTCCCATGACGGGCACAGGTAGATCGGGCAGCGGCTGTAGAGCCACCCCAGGCGCTCCTGGGCCAGGTTCTCGTGGAACTCGGCGAAGGGCAGCTTGCGCGGCGGCGGCTTCACGCCGAAGCCCACCAGGCTGAGCTCGGGGTGGCGCGCCCGCACGCGGGCGAAGGCCTCGAGGCCATCGGCCACGCCCTTCCACGGGTACTCGTGGAAGAGCATCAGCACGCGGAGGCGGCCGTCGTCCTCGACCGGCACCGGGCGGAAGAGCGCGCTGTCGACCGGGGTGACCACCACCGCGGCCGGGGTGTCGAACCGCTCGGCCATGATGTCGGCGAGCCACGTCGAGATCACGATCTTCCGCAGCGGGACCCGATAGGTCGCGTCCACCCGCGCGGCCTCACCGTGGTAGAGACTCTCGTAGTGCTGGATGAAGTAGAACTTGCGGCCACAGCGGGTCGGCGCCGCCGCCACCGGCTCCACCGACTGCCAGGAGGTGGCGAGCACCGCGTCGCCATCCGGCAGGGCGGCCGCGCTCCACTCGGTGACCCACTGCACGCGGGCCTCGAGGACCGGCATCCATTCGGGCGCGCGCTGGAAGCGATTGCGCCACCACGCGGTCATCGCGCGGCGGGCCGGGACGACCAGGGTCACCTCGTGGCCGCGCCGGGCGAGGCGATCGGCGTGGATGAGGATCGCCCGCACCCCGCCCGCGATCCGCAGATGCGGGCAGAGGAACGTGATCTTCATATCGCCATGCTGACCTGCCCGGTGCGCCGGTAGGCGGCCGGGTCCAGCACCACGTTCACGCAGTAGACCTCCCCCGAGCCCAGCGCGCGCTCGAGCGCGGGCCTCAGCTGGCCCGGCTCGGTCACGTAGAGCCCCTTGCCGCCCAGCGCTTCCACCATGCGCTCGAAGCGCGTGAAGGGCAGCGAGGTGCCGACCGCCCGCTCGGCCCCGAAGAACGAGAGCTGCGGATTGCGGATCTGGCCCCAGCCGCCGTCGTTGCCGATCACGACGGTCATGGGCAGGCCGAAGCGCACCGCGGTCTCCATCTCCATGCCGTTGAGCCCGAAGGCGCCGTCGCCCGCGACGAGCAGCACCCGCTGGGCCGGCCGCAGCAGCTTGGCCGCGATCGCGAACGAGGGCCCGACGCCCAGGCAGCCGAACGGCCCGGGATCCAGCCACTGCCCCGGTCGCGACAGCGGCACGATCTTGGACGCGCAGCCCACCACGTCGCCCCCGTCGCCCACCACCGTGGTTAGGGCGTCCATCACCGCGGCGATCTCGTGCGCCAGCCGGTAGTGGCTGATCGGCACGTCGTCCGAGCGCCGCTCGGCCAGGAGCCGCGCCTGCGCGTCGGCCTCCTTCTTCCGCACCGCGGCCTGCCAGGGCTCGAACCGCGCCGCCAGCGCGCGCGGCAGCGCGTCGGCGAGCGCCCGCAGCGTGAGCCCGATGTGGCTCGCGAGGCCCACCGTCAGCGGACGGTTGCGGCCCAGCTCCACCGGGTCGCAGTCCACCATCGCCACCTGGACGTTCTCCGCGAAGGACGGCGGGCGGCCGTAACCGAGGCGGAAGTCGAGCGGGGTGCCCAGCACGAGCGCCACGTCGGCCTGGCCCAGCGCGAAGCCGCGGGCCTGCGCGAAGGCCTGCGGGTGATCGTG
>CAMLFJ010000023.1 GCA_946479205.1 uncultured bacterium
ATGCGGGGGCCCAGAAATGGCCCCCGCACTCCCCCAGTCGGCGGACACTCGTAGTCGCTTGATCGCGGACGTCGTCTTTGATATTCCGATCGACCACGCGTTCTCGTACGTCGTTCCGCCGGGGCTGGTGGTTGCACCGGGGCAGCGGGTCGGCGCGCCGCTCCAGGGGCGCGCCCGGGTCGGCGTGGTGGTCGGGCTGCGCGAGGGTGATGCGGCCGGGCTGAAGCCGCTCCAGCGCGCGGTGGAGCCGGTGCCCGTGCTCTCGGAGGCCGCGCTCGAGCTGGGACGCTGGGCGGCCGGTGAGAGCCTGTCGTCGTGGGGCTCGACCCTCCTCTCCCTGCTGCCGCCGCCCCCGCGCGGCGCCGCCGCCGAGACGGTGTCGCCGCCCGCCGCGCCCGCGCCCGGCCCACCGCGCCCGGCGGAGCTCTGGACGGACGAGGGGCGCGAGGATCGGCTCGTGGAGTGCCTGGAGCGCGAGCCCGGCACCGCGCTGCTCATCGCGCCCGATCGCGAGGCGGCCGCGCGCTGGGCTCGGCGACTCGACGCCCCCCGGCTCGACAGCGGGGTGACCGAGGCCGAGCGCCGCCGGGCCTGGTTCGCGGCGTCGCGCGGGCGCAGCCGGGTCGTGGTCGGCACGCGCTCGGCGCTGCTGGCGCCGTTGCCGCCCCCCGCGACGCTGGCCCTGATCGACGAGCACGATCCCGCCCACAAGCCGCCCGGCGCTCCGCGGCTGCATTCGCGCGACCTGCTGCGGCGGCGGGCCGAGCTCGACGGCAGCCGCCTTCTCATGCTCTCCGGCACGCCCTCGGCGGAGAGCTGGTGGCACGCACGCCAGGGCCGGATCCTCCGGCCGGAAGCCGCGCCCGCGACCTGGCCCCAGGTCCTCACCGCGGACACCCGCGGCATCCTCCGCAATCATCCGCTCACCCTGCCGCTGACTCGCGCCATCGAGGACATGTCGCGGCAGGGCCGCCGCGCGGTCCTCATCGTCAGCCGGCGGGCGTCCGCGCTGGCCTGCGACGAGTGTGGCACGGTGGTGCGCTGCCCCGACTGCGGCGTGGCCCTGGCGCTCGGGCGCGACCGGAGCGCGCTGCGCTGCCCGCTCTGCGCGCGCGCGGAGACCCCACCCGATCACTGCCCGGCGTGCGGCGGCCATCGGCTCTCGCCGTTCGGCTGGGACCCCGAGCGCGTCCAGACCTCGGTGGTCCGGCGCTTCCCGCGTCTGACCGTCTCGCGCCAGAACCTCGAGGCCCAAGTCCTCATCGGCACGCCTGCGCTCCTGCGGGCCCTGCCCCGGCGCTCGGTGGGGTGCGTGGGCTTCGTCGCCCTCGACGGCCTGCTGCGGGTGCCCGATTTCCGCGCGGGCGAGCGCACCTGGCAACTCCTGTGGGCGGCCGCGGAATCCATCGCCCCGGCCGGCCGGCTCGTCATCCAGACGCAGCACCCCGAGCATTATGCGATCCGGGCGGTGCAGGCCCAGGATCACGCGACCTTCTACGAGGAGGAGCTCAAGTTCCGGGCCGAGCTGGGCTACCCGCCCTACCGCCGGCTCGCCGAGATCTCGGCTCGGGGCCGGGAGGATGGCCCGGTCCGGGCCCTCGCCGCGGAGTGCGCGGCGGCTCTGCGGGGCATCGGGGGCCTGACGGTCTACCCGCCCGCCTCGGTCACTCCCCCGCGCGGACGCAACAGCCGGTGGCGCTTCGTGATCAAGGGGCCGGCCGAGCTGCCGCGGCTCCTGGCGCCCGCGCTCGAGCCCTTCCTCGGGCGGCGACGGCGCGCGAGCGGTATGGTAGAAGTAGAGATGGATCCGCAATCCAACGGCTGACCGCCCGGAAAGGAGACGAGACAGTGGCATTGCTGACGGTGAGGCTCTACGGCGACCCGGTCCTGCGTCAGGTGGCGACCCCGGTGCGCGAAATCACCGCCGAGATCAAGCAGATCATCGCCGACATGACCGAGACCATGTGGCACCAGGTCGGCATCGGGCTCGCCGCGCCCCAGGTCGGGCTGCCGCACCGCATCCTGGTGATGGACGACGGCAAGGGCGGCGCGCAGACCCTGATCAATCCGGAGATCGAGAGCCGCAGCGGGACGATCCGCGAGGAAGAGGGCTGCCTGTCGCTCCCGGGAATCTTCGGCGTGGTCGAGCGCAGCAAGACGATCACCGTCCGGGCGATGGACGGGGACGGCAAGCCGGTCTCGCTCGAGGCCACCGGGCTCAGGGCCCGGATCATCCAGCACGAGCTGGACCACCTCGACGGCGTGCTCTTCATCGACCGGCTGCCCCCGGTGACGCGGGACCGCATCAAGAAGAAGATCCAGAAGGAAGGCTTCCCCAAGGAGACGGGGAACCACGCCTTCGCGCTCTAGCGAGACCCGGCTGCGCGTCCTGTTCTACGGCACGCCGGCCTTCGCCCTGCCCACGCTCGACGCGCTCCTGGTGCGCCACCAGGTCGTGGCGGTGATCACCCAGCCCGACCGGCCGGCGGGCCGCGGCCGCGCCGTGACGCCCTCGCCGGTGAAGCAGCGCGCGCTCGCCGCCGCGGTGCCCGTCCTGCAGCCGCCCCGGCTCCGCGACGCGGGCTGGCCCGAACGCCTGGCCGAATACCGGGCCGACGTGGCGGTGGTCGCCGCCTACGGCCAGATCCTGCCCAAGGCGGTGCTCGACGTGCCGGTTCACGGCTCCATCAACGTCCACGGCTCGCTGCTGCCCCGCTACCGCGGCGCGGCGCCGATCGCCTGGGCCATCATGCGCGGCGAGACGGAGACCGGGATCACCACGTTCCAGATGGACCCGGGGATGGACACCGGCGACATGCTCCTGACCGAGGCGACCGCGATCGGCTCCGAGGAAACCGCCGGCGAGCTCTCCGCGCGACTGGCGGAGATCGGCGCGCGGCTCCTGTTGCGGACGCTCGAGGACGTCGCCACGCTGCCGCGCAGCCCACAGGACCACGCGCAGGCCACGCTCGCCCCACGGCTCAAGAAGGAGGACGGCTGGCTCCGTCCCGCGGAGCCCGCGCGCGATCTCGTCAACCGGGTGCGGGGCTGCAACCCGTGGCCGGGCGCCGCGCTCCTCACGCCGGCCGGCCGGCTCCTGATCTGGCGCGCGACCGCGCTGGCCGTGCCCGGCGTCATCGCGCCGCCGGGCACCCTCATCTCCGCTCCCCTTCCCCTCTCCCCTCAGGGGAGAGGGCAGGGTGAGGGGCCCCTCGCCGTCACCACCGGCGACGGCCTGTTCCTCCCGCTCGAGGTCCAGCCGGAGAACCGCAAGGCGATGCGGTGGGCCGACTTCCTCCGCGGCGCGCGCCTGGCCGCGGGTGCTCGCGTCGGCGAGCCTGCGCCGTGAGCCCGATCCTCAAGGCGGGGCCGGTCTCCCAGGCGCGCTACGAGGCGCTCCACATCCTGGTCCGCGTCGAGCGGGACCGCGCGTTCGCCGATCTCGCGCTCGAGGCGGCGCTCGATCGCGCGCACCTCGACGCGCGCGACGCGGGGCTCTGCACCGAGATCGTCTACGGCACGCTGCGCTGGCGCCGGCACCTGGACTGGCGCCTCACCCCCCATCTCAACCGCCCGCTCGCCAAGCTCGACCCCTGGGTGCGCGCGGTATTGCGCCTCACCGCGTACCAGCTCCTCTTTCTCGATCGCGTGCCGCGCTGGGCCGCGGTGGACGAGGCGGTGAGCATCGCGCGGCTCAAGTCGCGCAACCCGGGCCCCGCGGAGTTCGTCAACGCGGTGCTGCGCGCCCTCACGCGGGCCCCGGCCGCGCCCCGGCCGCCCGGCGATCCGGTCGAGGCGGCCGCGATCCGCTGGTCGTTCCCCGACTGGATGGCCGCGCGCTGGATCGCCCGCTACGGGCTGGAGGACGCGGAGCGGCTCATGGCGGGGCTGAACGAGCGCCCGCCCGTGACCATCCGCGCGAACACCCTCCGCATCTCCCGCGAAGACCTCGCGACCCGGCTCCGCGACGAGGAGCTGGCCGATACCGATCCCACCGCGCTCGCGCCCGACGGCCTCATCGTCCGCCGGGGCGGCGTCGGGCGCTGGGCCGCCTTCGCGTCCGGCTGGTGCGTGATCCAGGACGAGGCGTCCATGCTGATCGCGCGCCTGCTGGATCCGCAGCCGGGCGAGCTGATCGCGGACACGTGCGCCGCGCCCGGGACCAAGACCACCCACCTGGCGCAGCTCATGGGCAACCGCGGCCGCATCATCGCCATGGATCCGCATGCGGGACGCCTCGGGCTCCTGACCAAGGCGGTGTCCCGGCTCGGCGTCTCCATCGTCGAGGCGCACGCGGGCGGCGTGGCCTCGGTGTCGGGCCGCTGGAAGGGCCGCTGCGACCGGGTGCTGGTGGACGCGCCGTGCTCGAACCTCGGCGTGCTGCGCCGCAATCCCGACGTGAAGTGGAAGCGCGAGGAGACGGAGCTCGGCCGGCTCGCCGAGAAGCAGCGGGGCATTCTCACCGCGGCGGCCACGCTCGCCAAGCCGGGCGGGCGCCTCGTCTACGCCACCTGCTCGCTCGAGCCGGAGGAGAACGACGCGGTGGTGCAGGGCTTCCTCGACGAGCATCCCGACTGGAGCGTGGATGCGCCCGCGACCTTCCCGGTCGCGCCCGACGCGGGCGGCGTGATCCGATGCCTCCCCCACGTCCACGGCACCGACGGCTTCACCGCGGTGCGGCTGATCCGGTGGCCGCGGCCCTGACCCGCCCTTTGCGGCCCTCGGCGCTTTGGAGTAAGGTCGTCGCATCATGAAGATCGCGCCCAGCATCCTGTCCGCCGACTTCGCCGCGCTCGGCGAGGCCATCGCGCGGGTGGAGGCGGCCGGCGCGGACCTGCTCCACGTGGACGTCATGGACGGGCACTTCGTGCCGAACCTCACCATCGGGCCACCGGTGATCGAGTCCATCCGGAAGCGGACGCGCCTGCCGCTCGACGTGCACCTGATGATCGAGGAGCCCGAGCGCTGGGTGGAGACCTACGTGAAGGCCGGTGCCGACTACGTCACGGTGCACGTCGAGGCGTCCGCCCACCTGGAGCGGACGCTCGCCTTGATCCGGGAAGCGGGGGCCCGGGCCGGCGCCGCGCTCAACCCCTCCACCCCGCCCGAGGTCCTCCAGTACGTGCTGGACGACCTGGACCTGGTCCTGGTCATGTCGGTCAACCCCGGCTTCGGCGGTCAGTCGTTCATCCCCAGCGCCTACGAGAAGATCCGGCGCCTGCGGGCGATGCTCGCCGGCCGGCCGGGGCTGGTCTCGGTCGATGGCGGCGTCAAGGCCGACAATGCCGGGGCGCTCGCTCTGGCCGGGGCCGGCGTGCTGGTGGCCGGCTCCGCCATTTTCGGCGCCCCCGATCCGGGCGCCGCGCTGGTCGCCCTGCGGAGTGCGTCGGAAGTACCGAGAAGGGCTTGACTTTTTCCGGCCTCGTCAGTATCCTTTAGCGTTTCCACAAACCTGTCCCCTGGCGGTAGAACTCGATGCTCGATAGCCTGACCAATCGTCTGACCGGCATCCTCGATCGGCTCCGCGGATTCGGCCGGTTGACGGAGGAGAACATCCAGGAGGCCCTGCGCGAAGTGCGCGTGGCCCTGCTGGAGGCCGACGTCAATTTCAAGGTCGTGAAGGGCTTCATCGACCGGGTCCGCGTCAAGGCGGTCGGGCAGGACGTGCTGCAGTCGCTGACGCCCGGCCAGCAGGTGGTCAAGGTGGTGCGCGACGAGCTGGCGGAGCTGCTCGGCGGCTCCGCCCACCGCCTGGCGATGGCGCCCCATCCTCCGACGGTGGTGATGCTGGTGGGCCTGCAGGGCTCGGGCAAGACGACCAGCGCCGCGAAGCTCGCGCGCCACTTCCAGAAGCAGGGGCAGCATCCGTTGCTCGCGGCCGCCGACGTGTACCGGCCTGCGGCGGTGGACCAGCTCAAGACCCTGGGCGCCCAGCTCGGGATCCCGGTGGTGGGCGAGGCCACGCAGCGGCCGGTGGAGATCTGCGCGGCGGCCCGGGACGAGGCGGCGCGGCGCGGCCTGTCCCCGCTCATCCTCGACACCGCGGGCCGCCTGCACATCGACGAGGAGATGCTGGAGGAGCTCCGGGCGATCAAGCGCTCGGTGGGTCCGCACCACGTCCTGCTGGTGGTGGACGCGATGACCGGCCAGGACGCGGTGACGGTGGCCGAGAAGTTCAACGCGGCGATCGGCATCGACGCGGTGGTCCTGACCAAGATGGACGGCGACGCCCGCGGCGGCGCCGCGCTCTCGGTCCGCCAGGTCACCGGCCGGCCCATCGCCTTCGTGGGCGTGGGCGAGAAGACGGAGGCGCTCGAGCCGTTTCACCCGGACCGGCTGGCCCAGCGCATCCTCGGCATGGGCGACGTCCTCTCGCTGGTGGAGAAGGCCCAGGCCACCGTGGACGCCGGGCAGGCGGAGGCGCTCGCCCAGAAGATCCGCGACGACACGTTCACGCTGGAGGACTTCGCCGCCCAGCTCAAGCAGCTCCGCTCCATGGGCCCCCTCGGGCAGCTCATGGACATGGTGCCGTTCTTCAAGGGGGCCAAGGGGCTACCCAAGGAGATGAAGGGCGAGGAGCAGGAGCTGGACCGGTACGGGGCCATCATCGCATCGATGACGCCGCACGAGCGGCGCGAGCCGTCGGTCATCAACGGCAGCCGCCGCGCCCGCATCGCGCGGGGCAGCGGCACGAGCGTCTCCGACGTGAACCGGCTGCTCAAGCAGTATGCCCAGCTCCGGAAGATGATGAAGGGGCTCAAGAACATGGAGGGGCGGATGGGCAAGTTCAAGGGCGCCCTGCCCTTCCTGCCGCGCTGAGCCCCGGACCACGCAGCATCACGACAACCGAACAGAGAGGTGACCAGTGGCGGTGCACATCAGGCTGAGACGGACGGGAACGACGCGGAAGCCGGCCTACCGCGTCGTGGTGGCGGACTCGCGCGCGGCGCGGGACGGCAAGTTCATCGAGGTGCTCGGGCACTACAACCCGCTCACGGAGCCGCCGACCATCAAGATCGAGGTCGACAAGGCCCAGGCCTGGATCGACAAGGGGGCCCAGCCCTCCAATACCGTCAAGAATCTGCTGGCGCGGGCGCGGAAGGCCGCGGGCGCGGTCAAGGCGTAGCGGATCAGGTGACGGGAGCGCCCCTCGTGACGATCGGCCTAGTGCTGCGGCCCTACGGGCTCCGCGGCGAGGTCAAGGTGCGTCCCCTCACCGACCGGCCGCGCGAGCGGTTCAAGGCGCACATGTCGTGCACGCTGTGGGAGCCCGTCGGAGATCGGCGGGAGCCGTGCCGCATCGCCGCGTGCCGCTTCGAGCGAGACACCGTCTATCTCCGGATGGACGGTGTGGATTCCCCGGAGGCGGCACGGCGGTTCTGTGGGCGCTTGCTCGCGGTGGGCCGGGACGAGGCCCTGCCTCCCGTGGAAGGCAGCTTCTATCCGTGGGAGCTCGAGGGCGCGGTGGTCGAGACGCGCGACGGGCGCGAGGTGGGCCGCTTCGCGGGCGTGGAGCCGGGCGCCCAGGAGCTGTGGCTGGTCGACGACGGCACCCGCCGGCGACTCATCCCGGCGGTGCCCGAGATCATCGTGGAGGTCAGCGTGGCGGATCGCCGGATCGTGATCGATCCGCCGGAAGGGCTGCTCGACCTGTGAGGATCGACATCGTGACCCTGTTCCCGGGGATGCTGGAGGCGCCGCTCGCCGAGTCCATCCTGGGCCGGGCTCGGGCGCGTGGCCTCGTGGACATCCGCGTGCACGACCTCCGGGAGCACGCGACCGGGCGGCACCGGGTGACCGACGAGCCGCCCTTCGGCGGCGGCGGCGGCATGATCCTCAAGCCGGAGCCGCTGGCCGGGGCTATCGGAGCCCTGCGGGCGGCTGGCTCGGCCCCCGCCCACGTGATCCTGCTGGGCCCGGCCGGCCGTCGCTTCAGCCAGGTGGTGGCGCGGGAGATGGCCCGCCGGCCCCACCTGGTGCTCGTGTGCGGCCGCTACGAGGGCGTGGACGAGCGGGTGAGCGAGCAGCTCGTGGACGAGGAGCTGTCCATCGGCGACTACGTGCTGACCGGAGGCGAGCCGGCGGCCCTGGTGGTGGCGGACGCGGTCACGCGCCTGCTGCCCGGGGTGCTGGGCGACGAGGAGGCGGCCGCGCGCGATTCCTTCGCGCGGGGGCTGCTCGAGCACCCGCAGTACACGCGGCCCGAGGTCTTTCGCGGTGCGGTGGTGCCCGAGGTGCTGCGCTCGGGTGATCACGGCCGCATCGCCCGCTGGCGCACCCTGATGTCGCTGTGGCGCACGTGGCAGCGCCGGCCGGATCTCCTGGAGACCGCCGACCTCACTCCGGAAGAGCAGAAGTGGACCGACGCGTTCCGGCAGGGCCGGACCCCGGCGGATCTCCTGGACTAATCATCGAGCAAGGAGCGTCAGATCATGGAAGCGATCCGAATCGTCGAGGCGGGTGATCTCAAGAAGGACCGGGCCGGCTTCCGACCCGGGGACACCGTGAAGGTGATGGTGAAGGTCGTGGAAGGCGAGAAGGAGCGGCTGCAAGCGTTCGAGGGCGTGTGCATCCGCCGCCGCGGCGGCGGCACCGGTGCCTCGTTCACGGTGCGGCGCATCTCCTACGGGGTGGGCGTGGAGCGCACGTTCCCGGTGCACTCGCCGCGGATCGACAAGATCCAGGTGATGAAGCGGGCGACGGTGCGCCGGTCCAAGCTCTACTACCTCCGCGAGCTGGTCGGCAAGGCGGCGCGCCTGAAGGAGAAGCGCATCGCCCAGGTGCCCACCTCCGGCGAGAGCTGAGACCGGACCCTGCCGGTGGGCGCGCCCTACCACTTCGAGAGCGCCGCGTGGCGACGGGGCATCACCCGTCTCGCGGGCGTGGACGAGGCGGGGCGGGGCCCGCTGGCCGGGCCGGTGGTCGCGGCGGCGGTGGTGCTGTCGCCGGGCGCGCGGATCACGGGGGTGGACGATTCGAAGCAGCTGCTGCCGGAGGAGCGGCAGCGCCTCTTCGGCGTGATCCGCGAGCGGGCGCTCGGGGTGGGGGTCGGGATCGTGGATCACCTGACCATCGACCGGATCAACATCCTGCAGGCGACGCGCCTGGCGATGGGGCAGGCGCTGGGCGCGCTGGGGATCGAGCCGGAGCTGGTGCTGACGGACTACGTGACGGTGCCCGGGCTCCGCTGCCCGCAGCGGAACCTGGTGGAAGGCGATCGGCGGTCGGCCTCGGTGGCGGCGGCCTCCATCATCGCCAAGGTGACGCGGGACCGCATCATGGAAGAGGCAGATCGCGAGTATCCGGTGTACGGATTCGGGCGTCACAAGGGATACCCGACGCCGGAGCACCGGATGGCCCTCGAGCTGCACGGGCCGTGCGTGCTGCACCGCCGCACGTTCGCGGGGATCTGGAACCAGATGGCGCTGTTTTCGCGCAGCGAGCTTCAATGGATCGAGGCTGACTAAGGAGTCGTTGCCACGTGCCGACCGACACCCGAAGGATCACCGGCGTCAGGGGGGAGGAGGAAGCGGCCCGCTTCCTCGCGCGAAGTGGGCTGGCCATCGTGGACCGCAACGTGAGGACCCGCGCGGGGGAGATCGACCTGGTGGCGAAGGAAGGCAAGACCCTCGTCTTCGTCGAGGTCAAGACGCGCCGCGCGGCCGAGGGCGATCCGCCGCAGGCCGCCGTGAACACCCGCAAGCAGAACCGGCTCGGCAAACTGGCGCACGGCTATCTCAAGCTCAAGCGGCTCCGGCAGGTCTCCTGCCGCTTCGACGTCGTCTCGGTGATCTTCACCGACGAGGGCGCGGTCAAGGCGATCCGGCACATCCCGAACGCCTTTTCCGTCTCGGCCTGGTAGAATCCTGGCCATGACGAACGGGCTCCGCTTCCACGGGTGCATGCCGGCCAATCTCCTCCCCTTCACCGCCGATCTCGCCATCGACGAGCCGGGCTACCGCACGCATCTCCGCTGGCTCGCCGACGCGCCCGGCGTCACCGGGATCGTGGCCAACGGCCACGCCGCCGAGGTCGCCTCGCTCACGCGCGAGGAGCGCAAGCGGACCCTGGCGATCGCGCTCGACGAGATCGCGGGCAAGGTGCCGGTCGTCACCGGCGTCTACTCGGACGGAACGCTCGAGGCGGTCGAGCTGGCGCGCGATGCGCGCGCGGCCGGGGCGGCCGGCCTGCTCGTCTTCCCCCCGACCCTGTTCATGTGGGGCGCGCAGCAGAAGCCGGACATGGTGCTGCGCCACTTCCAGACCATCGCCGACGCGGTGGACCTGCCGATCATCGTCTTCGAGTACCCGCTCGCCTCGGGCATCGGCTACAGCCCCGAGACGCTCGCCGAGCTGTGCAAGATCCCGTCGGTGGCGGGCGTGAAGGACTGGTCGAACGACATCGTGTCGTACGAGAAGAACCTGCGCGTGCTGCGCGGCGCGGGCCGGCCGGTGGCGATGCTCTCGTCCTTCACCATGTCCCTGATGTCGAGCTTCACGCTCGGAGCGGACGGCTGCATCTCGGGCATGGGCAGCGTGACCGCCGATCTCCAGGCCGCCCTGTTCGCGGCGGTGCAGGCCGGGCGGCTCGATGAGGCGCGCGCGATCAACGACCGGCTGACGCCGCTCGTGCAGGTGTTCTACGCGCCCCCCTTCGTGGACATGCACAATCGCATGAAGGAAGCCCTCGCGATCCTCGGCCGCATCCCGGCCGCCCACGTGCGGCCGCCGCTCACGCCCGTCTCCGACGACGAGCGGCACCGGATCCGCCTGGCCCTCCGGGCGGCCCGCCTCTCGGCCTAGACCGCCGGGCTCTCGCGCGGTTCCCTCGGCCGAGTAAGCGCACTCTTGCGGCCGAGGGCATTTTCACGGTATAAGACCGTCCAATCTCCGCATCCCAGCGAGGTGGAATGGCAGGTCCGGCTGGCCGCAGTCCCGAAGAAGCAGCTCTGCTCGAGACGGCGATGCGGGTGCTCCCCGGAGGCGTCCTGGGAGGCTACTATGCCCCGCAGGAGCTGGCGTTCGTCGTGCGGGAGGCCCGCGGGCCGCGGCTGCGCGACTTCTCGGGCCGCGAGTACATTGACTACATTCTGGGCAGCGGCCCCCTCGTGCTGGGCCATGCCCATCCCGCGGTGGTCGCGGCGGTCGAGGCGCAGCTCCGCAAGGGCACGACGTACTTCCAGCTCAGCGAGCCCACCCTGGCGCTGGCCGAGGAGATCTGCCGGGCGGTCCCCTGCGCCGAGCAGATCCGGTTCTGCGGCAGCGGCAGCGAGGCGACCTTCTTCGCCCTCCGGGTGGCGCGCGCCTTCCGCCAGCGCGACAAGATCCTCAAGTTCGAGGGTGGCTTCCACGGCGTCCACGACTACTCCCTGATGAGCGTGGGGCCGCGGGCGCCCAAGGCCTTCCCCGCCCCCACCCCGGACTCGGCGGGCATTCCCCACGCCATCCAGGGCGAGGTCCTGGTCGCGCCCTTCAACGACGTGGCCGAGGCCCAGGCCATGATCGAGGCGCACCACCACGACCTGGCCGCGGTGATCCTGGAGCCGCTGCAGCGGCTGGTGGTGCCGCAGCCCGGCTTCCTCCAGGGGGTCCGGGAGATCACCGCGCGACACGGGGTCCCCCTGATCTTCGACGAGATCGTCACCGGCTTCCGCTTCGCCTACGGGGGCGCCCAGGAATACTACGGCGTCGTGCCGGACCTGGCCGCCTTCGGCAAGATCATCGGCGGCGGCTTCCCGCTCGCCGCGGTCGCGGGCCGCCGCGACATCATGCGGCACTTCTCGCAGGAGATGAGCGAGGACGGCTTCGTCCAGCAGGCGGGCACGCTCAACGGCAACCCGATCGCGGCCGCGGCGGGCCTCGCCACCCTGGCCGAGCTGCGCCGACCTGGGACCTACGAGCGCCTCTTCGCCACCGGCGCCCGGCTCAAGCAGGGTCTCGAGGCAGCCGCGCGCCGGGCCGGACTCCGCGCGCAGGTCGCGGGCGAGGCGCCCGTGTTCGAGATCTACTTCACCGACCGTCCGATCACCGACTACCGGGCCACGCTCTCCGCGGATCAGGCCCTCCACGCCGCCTTCACGCGCGAGATGCTCACCCGCGGCGTGGTCAAGGCGGCCCAGAAGTTCTACGTCTCGCTCGTCCACACCGAGGTGGAGGTGGCGCGAACCCTCGAGGTCTTCGGCGAAGCGCTCACCGCGGTGGCGGGAACTTCTCACTGATCACTCCGATTACCCAGTCACAGGAGGTCTTCCCCATGGCACAAATCGACAACGATCCCCAAGAGTCCTGGTACCGCGGCAAGGTCACGCGCCGGCGCTGGCTCGGCCTGAGCGCGGCGGCGGCGGGAGCGATCGGCGCGGGCATGCTGGTGCCGTCGCCGTGGCGCGCCGCCTTCGGCCAGGCCAAGCCCTTCAAGTTCGGCACGCTGCAGCCCCTGTCCGGGACCGCGGCGGCCGGCGGCAAGACCGCCCTCGTGGGCGTGCAGATGGCGGTGGACCGCATCAACAAGGCGGGCGGCATCACCGGCCGCCCGATCGAGCTGATCGTGGCCGACTACGAGTCCAAGCCGGACGTCGGTCGCCGCAAGGCGGAGAAGCTGGTGCTCGAGGACAAGATCGACGTGCACGTGGGCGGCTATCTCTCCAACGTCTGCCTCGCCTGCATGCCGGTGTACGAGGAGCACAAGCTGGTCAACATGATCGGGGTGTGCCTCGACACCACCATCACCACCAGCAAGTGCAGCCGCTACACGTTCCGCCCGTTCGACTTCGCGCCGTCGCAGGCGGTGGCGATCGCTCCCCACCTGGTGAACAAGGTCGGGAAGAAGTGGCACATCGCCTACGCGGACTACGCGTGGGGGCAGTCCACCCGTGACGCGTACGCGCAGGAGATCAAGAAGCTGGGCGGCGAGGTCACCGGGACCACCGGCGTCCCGCTGACCACCTCGGACATGACCGCGTTTCTCAGCAAGATCAGCGGGGCCTACGACGGCCTGTTCGGCATCTTCTTCGGTCCGCAGGGCATCTCGTTCGTCAACCAGAGCTTCGACCTGGGCCTCGCGAAGAAGGCCCGGATCGCGGGCGACGGAGCCATCGTGGTGCCCACCAGTCTTCCCGCAATGGGGGCGAAGGCCGAGGGCTTCCTGGGCATCGACCGCTACGTGCCGGTCCTCGAGGGCGCGCTCAACACCCCTTCCCACAAGCGGTTCCTCGACGAGTCGGTGGCCCGGCTGCAGCCGCTGGGTGTGCCGGCCCCCGACCGCTATGTGCAGTCCAACTTCGAGGCGGTCAACTTCCTCAAGATCGGCATGGAGCGCTCCAAGTTCCGCGGGCGCGAGGACTCGATGAAGTTGATCGAGGCGCTCGAGGGCCTGGAAGTCAAGGAGTCGGACGACTTCCCGCAGGGCGACAAGACGCTGCGCAAGGAAGACCACCAGGCCTTCGTGCGAGAGATCATCTTCGAGGTCCGCGACATGAAGTACAAGGTCCTCGACATCATCCCCAAGGAAAAGACGGTCGTCCCCGCCGCGTGCAAGTTCGTCTAGGCGCGTGACCGCTTCGCAGACACAGGGCGCCCCGGTCCAGCCGGACCGGGGCGCAGCGAGTCCGATCCTTCGAACCGACGGCCTCACCATGCGCTTCGGCGGCCTCACCGCCGTCAGCAACGTGAGCATCGCGGTCC
>CAMLFJ010000024.1 GCA_946479205.1 uncultured bacterium
CGCGGCGAGGGCGCCGGCCTCGTCGTCGCCGCGCTCGAGCACGTCGAAGAGGCAGACCGCGTCCCAGCGCCCGGGCTCGAGCGGGATCGTGTCCGGCAAGGCGCCGGCCCGCACGTCCAGGCCGCGCTCGCGGGCCCGGGCGCGGAGCGCGGCATCCACCTCCACGCCCACCGCGGTCCCGAAGCGGCCGAGCGCCTCCAGCATGCCGCCGCTGCCACACCCGAGCTCGGCCAGGCGCACGCCGCTCGCGGGCAGGCGGCGGGCCATCTCGGCGAGAATGACCGCGCGGCGCCCGAGAAACCACCAGTGGGCGCGGTCCTCCTCCGCGTGCACCGCCGCGTAGGCTGGGTCCATCCGGTCAGGCGAGGGCCCGGCGGATCGACTCGATCCGCTCGCGGGCCGCGACGGGTGACGGGGCCACCGCCTGGTGCTCGACCGTCCAGATGGGCGAGTGGAGCGCGGGGTCGGTGGCCAGGCGGGGCACCAGGTGCCAGTGGATGTGCGGCACCAGGTTGCCGAGCAGCTCGTAGTTCATCTTCACCGGGCGGAAGACCTGGGCGAGCGCCTGCGCCACGCGGCTCACCTCCTCCATGAGCGTCGCGCGCTCCGGCGCGGGGAGGTCGTAGAGCTCGGTGACGTGCCGGCGCAGGACCAGGAGCACGTAGCCGGGAAAGAACTGGTCCTCGTGCAGGAACACGCGCGACAGGGCCAGGTCGGCGATGTGCAGGGCGTCGCCACTCCGGCCGTACTTGTCGCACATCACGCACGGGGTGTCGGTCATCGGCGGTCGGCCAGGAAGCGGCCGATGCGGCCCATCGCCTCCTGGATCCGCTCGAGCGACTGGGCGTACGAGAAGCGCAGGTAGCCTTCCGCGTTGCGGCCGAAATCCACGCCGGGGGTCACGCCCACGTGGGCCCGCTCGAGGATCTCGAACGCGAAGGCGAGCGAGTCGCTCGTGAAGCGGCGGGCGTTGGCCAGCACGTAGAACGCGCCGGTGGGCGGCGCGCCCACCCCGAGCCCGATGCTCCGGAGGCCGGCCACCATCGCCCGGCGCCGCTCGTCGAAGATGCGCCGGAAGCGCG
The DNA here is from genome assembly GCA_946479205.1 of uncultured bacterium. The sequence continues at coordinate 1,083 of CAMLFJ010000024.1, forward strand.
CGCTCTCGTCCCCCGCCTCGCGGAGGGCGGCGAGCGCGGCCCACTGCACGAACTCGTTCGTCGAGATGAAGAAGTTGCCGTGCATGGCGGTCAGGGCAGGCATGAACGCCCGGGGGGCGATCACGTAGCCGACCCGCCAGCCGGTCATCGCGTAAGCCTTGGAGAAACCGTTCAGCACGAACGCGTGATCGGTGAATTCGAGCACGGTGTGCTCCGGCCCCTCGTAGGTGAGGCCGTGGTAGATCTCGTCCGAGATCACCCAGGGCCCGAGGCCGCAGAGCGCGGCGAGGCGCTCCCGGCTGAGCACGGTCCCGGTCGGGTTGGCGGGCGAGTTGACGAGCAGGCCCTTGGTCCGCGGGGTGACCCGGGCCGCCACCGCCTCGGGCCGGAACTGGAAGGCGTCCGACTCCTCGACCGGCACGTGGACCGGCGCCCCGCCCGAGAACTTCACGAACTTCGGGTAGCACGCGTAGTAGGGGTCGGAGAGGATCACCTCGTCGCCCGGGTCGAGCAGCGCGCTGAAGAGCAACAGCATCGCGGGCGAGGTGCCCGCGGTCACGAGGATCTGGTCGGGCGACACCGTCACGCCGTAGCGGGCGTGGTAGTGCTCGGCGATCGCCTCGCGCAGCGGGAGGATCCCGAGGGGGTGGGCGTAGCGGGTGCGCCCGTCCTTGAGCGCCTTCTCGGCCGCCTCGCGGATGACCACCGGCGTGTCGAAATCCGGCTCGCCGAACTCCAGGTGGATGACGTCGATCCCCTGGCGCTCGAGGGCCTGGGCGCGCTGGAAGACCTCGACAGCCAGGAACGGCTCGATCTCCTGCGTGCGGCGGGCGATCATGCGCGCTTCCCGCTCGGCCGCCCGGCGAGGCGGCGCCGCGCGGCCAGCACCTCGTAGATCATGCGCGGCCCCTCGCGCAGCACCGCGACCTTGGACCCCGGCTGGTCGGCCCAGTTGACCGCCACCTCCACCACGCGGTAGCCGCGGCGCTCGGCCAGCATCACCAGCTCGACGTCGAAGCCGAAGCCGTCCGTGGTGATCTCGGGGAAGAGCGCGGCCGCCACCGCGCCGCGGAAGAGCTTGAAGCCGCACTGGGTATCGACCACCGAGGTGACCCCGAGCCGGCGCACCAGGAAGTTGAACACGTGGCCCGAGAGCTTGCGATGCACGCGGACCTGGCGGGTCACCGAGGGGTCGCGGAGCACGCGCGAGCCCACCGCGAGGTCGGCGCCCGCGCTCACCGCCGCTTCGAGCCGCGCCACCTCCCCGATGGGCGTGGCCCCGTCGGCGTCGGCCATGAGCCGGAGCCCGCCGACCGCCCGCGCCATCCCCGCCCGGACCGCGTGGCCCTTACCGCGATTCCGATCGAGCGCGTGCACGGTCACCTCGGCGCGGCCAGCCGCCACCTCGCGCACCCGGTCGGCGGTCCCGTCGCGGCTGCCGTCGTCCACCACGATCACCTCGTAGGACTCGCCGCGCCCCTCGAGGTAGGCCAGGACCTCCTTGAGATAGGTGGGCAGCCGGGCCGCCTCGTTGTACGCGGGAATGACCACCGACCAGCGCGGGTTCGCCACCCCGCCCCCCGCCGCCCTAGACCCAGTCGGGCGCGTCGGCGCGGCGGCGGCGCCGGGCCACGCCCGTCTTCTGGGCGGCCTTCGCCACCTCGCGGGCCACCGCCGGCGCCACCTGCTTGTTGAAGACGCTGGGGATGATGTACTCGGGGCCCAGCTCCCGCCGGCCCACGCACGAGGCGATGGCGTGGGCGGCCGCGATCTTCATCTCGTCGTTCACCAGCCGCGCCCGGGAGTCGAGCAGTCCCCGGAAGAAGCCGGGGAAACAGAGGACGTTGTTGATCTGGTTCGGGTAGTCCGAGCGGCCGGTGGCCATCACCCGCACGTGCCGCTCCGCCTCTTCCGGCTGGATCTCGGGCACCGGGTTCGCCATCGCGAAGACGATGCGGTCGCGGGCCATGCTCTTGACGTCCCGCACCGTGAGCACGCGCGGCACCGACAGGCCGATGAACACGTCCGCGCCCCGGATGGCGTCGGACATCCGGCCCTTCAGGTTGGCCGGGTTGGTCGCGGAGGCGACCCACGTCTTCATGAAGTCCATCCCGACGCGTCGGCCCCGGTGAATCGTCCCGTGCTCGTCCACCCCGATGATGTTCCGGCTCCCCAGGGCGAGCAGGATCTTGATCGTCGCGGTTCCGGCCGCCCCCACCCCGGAGACCACCACCTTGATGCGGCGGATGTCCTTCTTGACGATCTTGAGCGCGTTGAGCAGCGCGGCCAGCACCACCACCGCGGTGCCGTGCTGATCGTCGTGGAAGACCGGGATGTCCAGCTCCTTCCGCAGCCGCTCCTCGATCTCGAAGCAGCGCGGGGCCGAGATGTCCTCCAGGTTGATCCCGCCGAACGCGGGGGCGATCATCTTCACGGTCTCGACGATCTTCCCCGGATCCTTGGTGTCGAGCGGGATCGGGAAGGCGTCCACCCCGGCGAGCTCCTTGAAGAGCATGGCCTTGCCTTCCATGACCGGCATCGCCGCCTCGGGCCCGATGTCCCCCAGCCCCAGGACCGCGGTCCCGTCGGTGACCACCGCGACCGCGTTCTGCTTGATGGTCAGGGTGAAGGCCCGGCTCGGGTCGTCCTTGATCGCCAGGCAGACGCGCGCCACCCCCGGGGTGTACGCCATGCTGAGGTCGTCGCGGGTCCGGATCGGCACCTTGCTGTGGATCTCGATCTTGCCGCCGAGATGCATGAGGAAGGTGCGGTCGGAGATGTTGGCGATCCGCACTCCGGCCACGGTCTTGATCCGGTCGATGATGTCGTGCGCGTGCCGGCTGTCCCGGGCTTTGATCGTGATGTCGCGGAGCACGCGCTCGCCGCTCATCTCGACCAGGTCCACCGCGCCGATGTCGCCGCCGGCCTTGCCGATGACCGAGGTGACGCGGCCCAGCATGCCGGGCTTGTTCCGGATCTCGAGCCGAACCGTGAAGCTGTAGGAGGCGCTGGGGGCTACGGCCATCAATCGCTCGTCATGGCGGGCATTTAGACGGTAAGACCGGCCCTCCGGCGGTGTCAACAATTTTCCCGCCCAAGTTGACCCGCTCGTGGCCCCCATGGTATCCCACCCTGTGCCCGCACGACTCCCCGCCGTCCTCCTTGCCCTCGCGCTCTTCGAGGCTTCCCTCTCCGGATCGGCGATCGCGGAGACCGGGCGCTGGGTCGTGGACAGTGGCAAGAGCCGCGTGGGCTTCGACGCCTTTCACCCGACGGGCAACTTCAGCGGAGCGAGCGAGACGCCCAGCGGCGAAGTCGAGCTGGACATCGAGGACCTCAAGAAGCCGATCAAGGGCACATTGACCGCGCCGGTTGCGAGCCTGCGCACCGGGAAGGCCGGGCGGGACAAGGATCTGCGCCGGGCGCTCGACGGAGAACGCCACCCGGAGATCCGCTTCCGGATCGACAAGGTGGAGAGCTCGTTCCAGTCCCTGACCGAGAACACGGACGTGCTCCTGACGCTGCACGGGGTGCTGTCCATGCGGGGCACCGATCGGCCCGCGAGCTTCATGGGGCGGGTTCGCCTGCGCCAGGGCACGCTCTGGGTCCGGGGCGAGAGCCGGCTCCGGCCCGGCGACTTCGGAATCCCCCTGCTGCGGTCCTGGCTGGTGAGCATGAAGGAGCACGTGCTGGCCACGTTCGACCTCGCCCTGAACAAGGAGAAGTAAACCGCCGCTTTCCGGCCTCCCCGGCCGGTCAATCCTCCACGGCCCGAGACCGGGCTGAATACCCCGCCCCTGACGCACGTCTCTGGGAGCAACGCCAAGTCCCGAGGAACACGGCTGGCCACTTGCCGGTTCCTCGAATGAGCCGAGAAATCGGCGATGTTCTCTGAAACCGCGGCGCCTGAATCCGCGTCTAAACCGCGAGGGCGTAGACCACGAGGAATCGAGGCGGAAAGAAATACCGACACATCTCGACGAACACGAGAGGCCGTAATGACTTTTAGAGAGACCGACAGCGTGGTGACAGCGGAGACGAGCCAATTCAGGGTGATCGCCACCGAGCCAAAGCGTCGCGGGCGGCCTGCCCAGGTCGCGGGCAAGGTGGCGTCGCCACCGGTGGATGACGAGCTGGACCGGGTGGTGGACAGCGCGATCGAGACGGAGGCCACGCCGGCCCTGTCCGACGAGGCGCTGCGGCCTTCGGCCTCGCCCGCGGAAGATCCGGTTCGTCTCTACCTCAAGGAGATCGGCAAGGTCTCCCTGCTCAAGGCTTCGGAAGAGGTTTCCCTCGGCCGGCGCATCGAGATCGGCCAGATCGCGCTCCGGCGGGCGCTGGGCCGCGTGCCGTTCGCCTCGAGCCAGCTCCTGGCCCTGGTGGATCGCGTCCGCCGCGACGAGGTCCCGCTCGAGGACGTGATCCTGCTGCCCGAGGGGGGTGAGCCCTCGCCGAGCGAGATCCGCTCGAGCCTGGCCGCCTTCGCGCGCATCCGCCGGCTGGAGCGGGAGATCGAGCGCCTGCAGACCGCGCTCGGCGACAAGCGGCGGAGCAAGACCACGCGCGCCAACTACAACAAGTGGATCGCGAAGAACCGCGCGTCCATCCAGAGCGTGCTCGAGAAGCTGCCGCTCAAGCCGGCGCTCGCCGACCAGCTCGTCACCGAGATTCGCCTGCTCGCCAAGGGCATGCTCGCGGCGGCCACGAGCCGGTCCGAGCTCCGCCAGCTGGAGCAGAAGGCGGGCGTGGCCCGCAAGGCCCTGCTCGCGTCGCTCAGCGAGATCGAGGAGCACGACCGCGTCGTGCGGCAGGCCAAGAAGGAGCTGATGGAGGCCAACCTGCGGCTGGTGGTCTCGGTGGCCAAGCGCTACCTGGGGAGCGAGCTTTCACTGCTGGACCTCGTCCAGGAGGGCAACATCGGCCTCATGAAGGCGGTGGACCGCTTCCAGTACCGGCGCGGATTCAAGTTCTCGACCTACGCGACGTGGTGGATCCGGCAGGCGATCACGCGCGCCATCGCCGACCACTCGCGCACGATCCGCATCCCGGTGCACATGGTGGAGACGCTCAACCGGATCTCGCGGGTGAACCGCTCGCTGGTCAACGAGATGGGGCGCGAGCCGACCCCCGAGGAGCTGGCCCAGCGCACCGGGGTGCCCGCGCGCAAGGTCCGGCTGATCCTGGAGTCCTCGCGCAAGCCGCTCTCGCTCGAGACGCCCATCGGGGACGATTCGGAGCTCGGCGACTTCCTGGAGGACAAGGGGGCGGAGTCGCCGAACGACAACCTCATCACCCAGGACCTGACCCTGCAGGTGGAGCGGGCGCTGAGCACGCTGTCGCCCAAGGAGAAGGAGATCCTGAGATTGCGCTTCGGCATCGGGGAGGCCGGCGAGCACACCCTCGAGGAGGTGGGCCGCCGCTTCTCGGTGACCCGTGAGCGTATCCGGCAGATCGAGACCAAGGCGCTGCGCAAGCTGCGCCACCCGCTGCGCGGGCGCGCGCTCCGGGCCTTCGTGGAAAACTAGCCCCAACCAGAACGACATCGGGGCCCGGCGGCCGGAGCATCGGCCGCCGGGCCCTTCCCGTCTCGCCGGTTCAGCGGATCAGCTTCGCGTACTGGTCGAGCAGGGGCAGGATCACGTCGCGCCCGTCGGAGGGCAGGCGCAGGATCGCCCGGGTGATGCCGGCGCCCGCGTAGGTCTCGAGCGTCGCCTCGTCCGGCCTGGCCCCGAAGACCGAGACCGAGATCGTCTTCATGTCGCGTCCGGCGCGCGCGGCCCGGGCCTGGAGGTCCTTGAGCCCGGCCAGGATCACGTCGCCCGCCCGGCCCCGCGGGAACCAGCCTTCGCAGTAGTCCACCACCCGCTGCAGCGTGTGCCCGCTCTCTCCGCCCAGCAGCACGGGCGGATGCGGCTTCTGGGCGGGCTTGGGCCAGGACCAGATCGGATCGAAATTCACGTGCTGGCCGTGGAACTGCGCCTCGTCCTTGGTCCAGATCTCCTTCATGGCCAGCACCTGCTCGCGCATCCGCTTGAAGCGGCTCTTGTACTCGGTGCCGTGATTCTCCATCTCGTCCTGGTTCCACCCGGCCCCGATCCCGAAGAGGAAGCGGCCGCCCGACAGCAAGTCGAGGCTCGCGACCTCCTTGGCGGCGGTGATCGTGTCGCGCTCGATGATCAGGCAGATGCCGGTGCCGATCTTGAGCCGCGTGGTCACCGCGGCCGCCGCCATCAGGGACACGAACGGATCGAAGGTGTGGGAGTACTCCTTGGGGAGCGGCTCGCCGCCCGGGAACGGGGTGCGGCGGCTGGTGGGGATGTGGGTGTGCTCCGGCACGAACAGGGACTCGAAGCCGCGCTCCTCGGCGGCCCGGGCCAGCTCGTCGATGCGGATGGCATAGTCGGTGGCGAACATACAGAGACCGATGTGCATGGCATTTCTCCTTTTCAGACCGGCATCACGCCGTGCTTCTTCCAGGGCCGTTCGACCTTCTTGGTGCGGGCCATCTCGAGCGCGCGGATGACCACCGGGCGCGTCTCCCTCGGGTCGATGACGTCGTCGATGAGCGCGCCTCCCGCCGCGATGTACGGGTCGATCAGCCGGCGGAACTCCTCGACCCGCCGCGCCCGCTCCTCCTCGGGATTCGTCGACGCCGCGATCTCCTTCCTGAAGATGATGTTGGTGCCGCCCTCCGGCCCCATCACCGAGATCTCGGCGGTGGGCCAGGCCACGATCAGGTCGGGCTCGTAGGCGCGCCCGCACATCACGAAGTACCCCGCGCCGTAGGCCTTGCGCACCACCACCGTGACCTTCGGCACGGTGGCCTCGCTGACCGCGTAGAGCATCTTGGCCCCGTGGCGGATGATACCCTGCCGCTCGACCTTGGAGCCCACCAGGAACCCGGGCACGTCCTGCAGGAACAGCAGCGGGACGTGGAAGGCGTCGCACAGCGTGATGAAGCGCGCCGCCTTGTCGGCCGCGTCCACGTCGAGCGCCCCACCCAGCACCATCGGCTGGTTCGCGACGATCCCCACCGGCCGGCCGCCCATCCGGGCGAGCCCGGTGATCAGGTTGCGGGCCCAGGCGGGCTTGATCTCGAAGAGCCGGCCGTGGTCGACCAGGTGCCCGATCACCTTCTTCATGTCGTACGCGCGGCGCGCGCTGTCCGGCACGAGGCTCACCAGCGCCTCGTCCATCCGATCGGCGGGATCGTCGCAGGGCAGGACCGGGGGCTGCTCCAGGTTCGACGTCGGGAAGAACGAGAGATACTCCTTCACCGCCACCACGCAGGCCCGGTCGTCCGCGACCTCGAGGTCGGCCACCCCGGAGATCTCGGTGTGCACCTTGGAGCCGCCCAGCTCCTCCGCGCTGACGTCCTCGCCCACCACCGCCTTGACGAGCGGCGGCCCGCCGAGCGCCATGTGACTCGTCCCCTTCACCATCGGCACGAAGTCGGCGAGCGCCGGGATGTAGGCGGTGCCCGCCGCGCCCGGCCCCATCATGGCCGCCACCATCGGGACGACGCCCGACATGATGGACTCCTCCCGGAAGAGAAGGCCCGAGCCCGCGAACGTGGAGCCGATCGCCTCCTGGATCCGGGCGCCCGCCGAGTCGATCAGCCAGATCATGGGCATGCGCTTGGTGAGCGCGATCTCCCGGGCCCGGTTGCACTTCACCTCGGCGGTGCGCCCCATCGAGCCGGCCATGACCGTGAAGTCGTAGGCGATGACCGCGGCGGGCCGGCCGTCGACCTTGCCGAAGCCGGCGACCACCCCGTCGGCGGGCGTCGTACGGCCCTTCATGGACGGGGCGATGTTGGCGTGGGTGGCGAGCACCCCGATCTCCTGGAAGGAACCGGGATCGAAGAGGAGGTCCAGGCGCTCGCGGACGGTCAGCTTGCCTTCCGCGTGCTGCTTGGCGATAGCCTCCGGCCCCCCCATCGCGACCGCCCGCTGCCGGCGCGCCCGGAGGTCGTCCGCCAGCTCCTTCATCCCCACCGGGATCAGCCCTTCACGACCGCGACGCGGTAGGTATTGATCCCGGTGTCGGGCGGCGAGCCGCTGATCTGGGTGAGCATGGTCGCGGCCTCGCTGCGATGGTGGGTCGCGTGGTTGACCACGTGCTGGAGGAGAGCGCCCAGGGCCACCTCGAACTCCTGGCCCTGCGTGTTCTGGTAGCGCACGGGCCGCGTCAGATCCGCCTCCGCGAGGCCCGCCACGAACGCGCGCTGCTCGGCCTCGAACGCGTCCCACGTGGCGCGCAGCTCGCCCATGCTCGGGAAGTCCGCGTCGCCCCGCAGCCGGGACGGGGACGCCCCTTTCCAGCGGGCCAACCACACGTGGTCGGCGCCGTAGATGTGCGCGAACATGCCCTTGAGCGTGGGGAAGCTCCAGTGCTTGCCCATGTCGCGCGTCACCCCGTCGCCGAGGCCGGACGCGAGCTCGAAGAGCCGGCGGTTCGCCCACTGGTGATACTCGTAATGCTCCCGGATCAGCGCGATGGACATGGCGTCTCCTTCGCGATGGGGATCAGTCGAGGACCGCGACGGTGTCACCCTCCTGCACCGTCTGTCCCTCGGCGACCTTGATCTCGCGCACCTTGCCGGCGCGCGGGGCTTCCACCGGAATCTCCATCTTCATGGATTCGAGCACGATGACCGCGTCACCCGCGGCCACCGCATCGCCCGGCTGGGTGGTGATCTGGAACACCACGCCGGTGATATGGGCTTTGACGTCCTCAGGCATTGAGCGCTCCTTGTCGGATTGTCGCGGCGTCGTTCGAGGCCGCCGCATTCTCTCACATCCGGCCGCCGGCCGGCGGCGCGGCTAGTAGGGCAGGCTCTCGCGTCCCATCAGCTCCCGGGCCACCACCATCTTCATCACCTCGGAGGCCCCGTCGCCGATCTCGAGCCCGATCACGTCGCGCATGCGCTGCTCGAACGGCAGCTCGTCGGTGTAGCCGTAGTGGCCGTGGAGCAGGAGGCACTGGTGGATCGTGTCCACCGCGAGCCGCGGGCCCCACCACTTGGTCATCGCCGACTCCTTGGTGTGGGGCCGCCCGTGGTCGGCCAGCCAGAGCGCCCGGTAGCAGAGCCAGCGGCAGGCCTCGAGATGCGTGGCCGCCTCCGCGATCGGGAAGGACACGCCCTGGAAGCGCGCGAGGGCGTGGCCGAACGCCTTGCGCTCCTTCACGTAGCCCATCGTCTCCTCGACCGACTGCTGGGCCACCCCGAGGCAGGCGAGCGCGATGCCGATGCGGTTGTAGTCGAAGCCCTGCATGACCTGGTAGAAGCCGGTGCCCTCCTCGCCCAGCCGGTGGGACGCGGGGAGGCGCACGTGATCGAAGGCCAGGACGGCCCGGCCGATGGCCCGGGTGCCCATGTCGCGCAGCGGGCTGCGCGAGACGCCCGGCAGATCGAGGGGCACCAGGAAGGCGGTCACGCCGCGCGCGCGGCCCGCGGGATCGGTGCGGGCGAAGACGATCGCGGCGTGCGCGGCCATGCCCAGGCTGATCCCGGACTTCTCTCCGGTGATGACGTACCCGTCGCCGTCGCGCTCGGCCCGGCAGGCCAGATTGGCCGCGTCCGAGCCGGCGCCCGGCTCGGTGAGGGCGAGCGCGACCACCGCTTCACCGGTCGCGGTCGGGGGCAGCCATCGCGTCTTGATCGCCTCGCTCCCGCTGCGGCCCAGGATCTCGCCGGCGAGGCCCGCGAGCTGGATCCCGTAGGTGCAGCTGAAGTCGCCGCGGCCGATCTCCTCCATCGCGATACCGAAGGTGAGGAAGTCGGCTGGCTGGCCGCCGTAGGCCTCGGGGACGCGCAGGCCCAGCAGCCCCAGCTCGCCCATGCGCCGCCACGCCTCCCAGGGAAACTCACCGGTCCGGTCCCAGTGCGCCGAGCGGGGGGCGAGCTCCCGCCGAGCGAACTGCCGCAGCGTGCGCACCAGCTCGTCCTGCTCGGGCGAGAACGCGAGATCCATGGGGCTCCTAGAACCTGGGCTTGCGCTTCTCGGCGAACGCGCGCAGGCCCTCGGCGGCGTCGGCCGAGCGCATGTGCTCGGCGACCAGCCGGCGTTCGAGCGCGAGGCCCTCCGCCAGCTCGGCGTCGAACGCGCGCGCCACCAGCGCCTTCACGGTGCGATTGGCCGATCCGCTGCCCGCGGCGAGCGAGGCCGCCATCTCCTCCACCGCGGAGGCCAGTGCTCCGGCCGGGACCACGCGATTGACGAGGCCCCAGGCGAGCGCCTCGGGCGCGGAGAGCCAGCCCCCGAGCAGCATGAGCTCCTTGGCCCGGCGCGCGCCGATGAGCCGGGGCAGCCGCTGGCTCCCCCCGCCGCCCGCCACCAGCCCGAAGTTCGCGTGCTGATCCCCGAGGCGTGCCGCCTGGTCGGCGACCACGAGGTCGGCCACCAGCACCAGCTCGAGCCCGCCCGCGAGGGCGAGCCCGTGCACTCCCGCGATGACCGGCACCGGCAGGGCCTCGATCCGGTCGAAGACGCGATGCCAGAGGCCCATGAAGGCGCCCCACCGCTCGGGATCGGGCGAGAGCTCGCGCACCGCGCGCAGGTCCGCGCCCGCGCAGAACGCGCGGCCCGCCGCGGTCAGGGTCACCACCCGCGCGCCGGGGTCGTCCTCCACCGCCCCGCAGGCGCGATCGAGATCGCGGAGCAGCTCGGGGCTGATCGCGTTCAGCCGGTCGGGCCGGTTGAGCGTGATGCGCGCGACGCCGCCGCTCGTCGCATAGGTGATCGTCTCGAGGTCCATGGCCGTCTCCCGGCTCACATCATGGTGTAGCCGCCGCTCACCGAGAGGGTCTGCCCGGTGACGAAGGCCGCGGCGTCGGAGGCGAGGAACAGCACCGCGGGGGCCACGTCCTCGGGCTTGCCGATGCGCCGGAGCGGGTAGGCCTTGGCGATCCGCGCCTGCATGTCCGGCGCGCTCCACGCCCGGTTGGCCTCCGCCGCCCACATGCTGAGGCCGCCGAAGTCCTCCTCCGAGTCCGGGATCGTCATGCCGGGGCAGACCACGTTGAGCCGGATGCCGTGGCGGCCGACCTCGCGCGCGAGGCTCTTGGAGAGCGCGATGACGCCGGCCTTGCACGCGCCGTACACGCCCTCGCGGAACTCGCCCATGCGGCCCGCGTCCGAGCCCATGCTCACGATGGCCCCCGCCTTGCGCGCGATCATGCCGTCGAGCACGGCGCGCGTGCAGTTGATCATGCCCCAGAGGTTGAGCTGGATCTCCCGCTCCCATTCGGTCCGCTCCTTCTCGACGAAGAGCCGGTCGTAGGTCCAGCCCACGTTGTTCACCAGGACGTCCACCCGGCCCGCGCGGCCCTCGACCTCGCGGACCATGGCCTGCACCGACTCCCAGCGGGTCACGTCGGTCGGCACGAGGGTGGCCGAGGCGGCCCCGAGCCCCTGGGCCTCCGCGACGACCTTGCGCCCCTGCCCCTCGTCGATCTCCGCCACCGTGAGGTGCACGCCTTCCTTCGCGAAGGCCAGGCTGATCGCCCGCCCGATGTTGGAGCCGCCGCCGGTGACGATCACGCTCTTGCCGCCCAGGTTCAGGTTCATGTCGGTCTCGCGCGCTCGGCGATCAGGTCGCGGAGCTTGTATTTTTGGACCTTGCCGCTGGGGGTCATCGGAAACTCGGAGACGAGCTCAAGACGCTCCGGGAACTTCTGACGCGCCAGCTGATGCGCTTCCAGGTACGCGGTGATGTCCTCCAGCGTGATCCGCTCGTGTTCCCGGGGGATGACCACCGCGCAGGCCCGCTCCCCCAGGCGCGGGTCGGGGATGGCCACGATGGCCACCCCGGCGATCTTCGGATGAGTGTAGAGCAGGTTCTCGACCTCCACGACCGGGATGTTCTCGCCCCCGCGGATGATGAGATCCTTCGACCGGCCGGTGATGGCCAGGTAGCCCTCGGGATCGAGCGTCCCGCGGTCGCCGGTCCTGAACCAGCCCTCCGCGGTGTGGGCGTCCGCGGTGAACTCCGGGCGCTTGACGTACCCCACGAACAGGGACGGCCCGCGCACCAGCAGGTCCCCTTCGACCCCGGGGGGGCAGGCCGCGCCCTGGTCGTCGACGACCTGCAGCTCCATGCCGGCCAGCGGCGCGCCGTCGCTGCCGAAGATCTTCTCCTCCGCGTCGCGCAGCCCGTTGCACGTGACCATGCCGTTCTCGGTCATGCCCCAGCCCGCCGAGATCGCGCAGCCGAGTCGCTCACGGGCGTCCCGGACCAGAGGTCGCGGAATCGGCGCCCCCGCCGCGATGAACAGGCGGAGCGAGCGCAGGCTCGCGCCGGTCTCCAGGTAGGTCAGGTCCCGCAGGAACGGAGTGGCCCCCATGCTCACGGTGACGCGCTCCGCCTCGATCAACCGCGCCGCCTCGCCGGGGTTCCAGACGTCCATCCACACCGTGGTGGCCCCGAGGAGCAGGTTGAGGCAGTGGCCGAAGAGAAACCCGGTCTGGTGGCCGAGGGTCGAGGCCATCAGGACCACGTCGCGGCCCGACAGCTCGAGCCGCTCGATCGCGCGGTACATGATCG
>CAMLFJ010000025.1 GCA_946479205.1 uncultured bacterium
GTGGTCCTGGGCTACGTGGTGGCGCGCACGCAGTTCCCGGGGCGGCGGGCGCTCGAGTTCGCGGCCATGATCAACTACGCGCTGCCCGGGACCATCGTGGGCATCGCGTACCTGGTGGCATTCAACGATCCGCCCCTGGCCCTGACCGGCACCGGGTTCATCCTGGTGATCTGCTACGTGTTCCGGTACAGCCTGGCCGGCACCCGCGCCACCACCGCGCTGCTCGCGCAGATCGACCCGTCCATCGAGGAGGCCTCGGCGAGCCTCGGGGCGCGTAGGGACGTGACCTTTCGCCGGATCGTGCTCCCCCTGATCCGGCCCGCGCTGCTCGCCGGCATGACCGTGCTCTTCATCCGGGCCATGACCGCGATCAGTGCCACCATCTTCCTGGTCTCGCTGAGCTGGTCCCTGGTGACCGTGCGCATCCTCGAGGGCATCACCAATCTCGAGCTGGGCCAGGCCTCGGCGTTCTCGGTGATGGTCATCCTGCTCGTCTACGCCGCGGTCATCCTGTCCAGCCTCATCATGCGCCGGCTCAACGCGGGCAGCCTCGGCCAGGCCGGCACGCTCCTGGGCGGATGAGCGCGACCGGCGCGCGGCTCCGGCTCGTCTCGGTCTCCAAGCGCTTCGTCCGCGCGGAGCACGGCGTGGCCGCGGTGGACGACGTGAGCCTCACGGTGGAGCCGGGGGAGCTGCTGACCCTGCTCGGCCCCTCCGGGTGCGGGAAGACCACGACACTGCGAATGGTCGCGGGCTTCGAGCAACCGGACTCGGGAAGGATCCTGATCGACGAGCAGGACGTCACCGGCCTCATGGTCTACCGGCGGAACATCGGCTTCGTGTTCCAGAACTACGCGCTCTTCCCGCACCTCACCGTCTTCGAGAACGTGGCCTACGGCCTCCGCGTGAAGGGGCTGGGCGCCGGGGTCATCCGCGAGAAGGTGGAGCGCGTCCTCGCCCTGGTGGGGCTCCCCGGCTACGCGCGCCGCTTCTCGAACCAGCTCTCGGGCGGCGAGCAGCAGCGGGTGGCGGTGGCGCGCGCGGTGGTGGTGGAGCCGCGCCTGCTCCTCTTCGACGAACCGCTCAGCAATCTGGACGCCAAGCTGCGGGTGCAGATGCGCGAGGAGCTCTCTCGGCTGCAGCGCCAGCTCGCCATCACCACCATCTACGTGACCCACGACCAGGAAGAGGCGATGGCCATCTCCGATCGCATCGCGGTGATGCAGGCGGGCCGGGTGGCCCAGGTGGGCACCGCGCACGATCTCTACCGGGCGCCGCGCTCCGTGTTCGTCGCCCAGTTCATCGGCCGCGTCAACCTCCTCCCCGCGCGCGTGCTGCGCGCGGAAGCGGGCGGGGCGGTGGTGGCCCTCTGGGGGCGCGAGGTCACGGTCCCCGCCGACGAGCCGGTCGCGGCCGGGCAGAGCGTGTCGCTGGTCCTGCGGCCCGAGTCGGTGGCCCTGCTGCCCGAGCGGGCGGGCGTGCCCGCGCAGGAGTTCGCCATCGCGGGCGTCGTGCGCGGCCGGACCTTCCTGGGCGAGAAGGTCGAGTACGCGGTCGAGGTCGGGGGCACCCTGCTCCAGGCCGTCTCCTACGACCCGCTCCGCCACGGCCTCTTCGACGTGGGCGCCCCGGTTCAGGTCGCGTGCGCCCCCGCGTCGCTGCGCCTCCTGCGGGGTCAGGGCTGAGGGCGGCGCCTCACCGCGCCATCATCTGGCGGGGGAGCCAGAGGGCGAGCTCGGGGAAAAGAAAGAGCAGCGCCACCATGAGGATCATGAGCAGCACGTAGGGCGTGGTGCCCACCGTGACCTCGCGGGCGCTGGTGCCCGGCATCAGCCCCTGGATGACGAAGAGGTTCAGCCCCACCGGCGGGGTGATGAAGCCGATCTCGAGCCACACCACCATGATGATGCCGAACCAGACCGGGTCGAAGCCCAGGCCGGTGATGAGCGGGAAGAGGATCGGCAGCAGGATGATCATCACCGACAGCTCCTCCAGGGCGTAGGCGATCACGAGCAGGAACGAGAACACCGCGGTGAAGAACGCCCACTTGGGCAGCCCGAGCGAGACCACGTAGGCGAGCAACGCCTTGGGCGCCCCGATCAGGGCGATGACGTGGGAGAAGATGGCCGCGAAGATGATGATGGCCATCACCATGGACGTGGTGCGCACCGTCTCCTCGAAGGCGCGCCGCATCGCCACCCAGGTGAGGCTCCCCGCCCACCAGGCGAGCACCAGGCTCACCAGGGTGCCGAGCGCGGCCGCCTCGGTGGGGGTCACGATGCCCAGGTACATCGAGCCCAGCACCACCACGATCAGGATCGCGACCGGCGCCACCTCGCGGAGGCCCTCGAGCTTGGAGGCGAACGAGCCGCGGTCCTCGGCCGCGCGCGGCGCGGCCTCGGGCCAGATCGTCGCGTAGACGACCACGTAGGCCGCGAAGATCAGCGACAGCACGATGCCCGGGATGATGCCCGCCATGTAGAGGTGGCCCACCGAGGTCTCGGTCATCACCCCGTAGATGATCATGGGAATGGACGGCGGGATCAGGATGCCGAGGGTGCCGCCCGCGGCGAGCGAGCCGATGATCACGCTCCGGCGGTAGCCGCGGCGCTCCATCTCGGGGATCGCGATCATCCCGATGGTGGCCGCGGTGGCCACGCTCGAGCCCGACACCGCCGCGAACACCGCGCACGAGAAGATGCTCGCCACCGCGAGCCCCCCGGGGAGGAAGCCGACCCAGCGGGCCATCGCCCGGAAGAGGCCGCGGCCGATTCCGGAGTGCAGCAGGATGCCGCTCATGAACACGAAGAGGGGCACCGCGATGAACGAGAAGCTGGTGGCGTTGGACCACGCGATGGATCCGATCACCCCGAGGCCCACCGTGAAGCCCTTGAGGTAGAGCAGCCCGAGCAGGCCGACCAGCCCGATCGCGATGGACACCTCGAGCCCGAGGGCCAGCAGGAGGAACATGAGACCGATCAGCAGCCCGCCGAGAAGGGCGTCGCTCACCGGGACTCCGGAGACGGCGGCACCTCGTCGCGCCCCGCGCGCGGCCCCCGGGCGGCGCGCAGCTGCCGGCGGAGCGCGCCCGCCATGACCGCGCTCATCAGGAGGAGGCCGGCCGGGATCACGAGCATCGGCGCCCACAGCGGATACAGCATGACGGTGGAGACGCGCCCGTACCGGTACGCGGTGATCGCGGACTGCAACGTGGTCCACGACACCACGAGGAGGAACCCGATGCCGAGCAGGAGGCCGGCCGCGCGCAGCCAGGCGCGGAGCGCGGGGGGGAGCTGGGTGGTGGCGAGGTCCACCCGCACGTGGGCTCCGCACTGGAAGGTGTAGGCGAGGCCGCCGAAGATCACGAGCACCAGGAGGAAGCTCGCCACCTCGTCCACGAAGAGCAGCGGCGAGTTCAAGAAGTAGCGGAGCAGCACGACGGCGGAGATGAGCACCGCGATGACCAGGGTGGCGAGGCCGGACAGCAGCGCGGCCACCCAGGAGAGGCGGGCGATCACCGGCCGAGCATCCGGATGGCCTGCTCCAGGAAGTCGGCGAGCGCGGACTCGGTCGGACCCCCGGGGCTGCTCGCCGCGATGGCGAGGGCCGCCGCCGCGGTCATGATCCAGGAGAGCCGGTTCACCGGAGCAGCCCCGCGACGATCTGGCCGAGCGCGGCCTCCGCCTTGCGCCGCTGATCGTCGGCGGTCTCCCCGCCCTTGCGATGCGGGATCACCACCAGGGCCAGATCGGGCACGTTCTGCAGGCGCGCCTGCATCCGCGCCGCGTTCTCGAAGTTGTCCCACACGATCGTCACGGTGTGGATCCCCCGCTTCTCCAGCGCGGCCGCGTCGAGCACACTGCCCGACGTGCACGAGCCTCAGAGACCGATGCCCACCACCGCCGCGCTCGCGGTGGCCGCGGCCTCGTCGATGAGGGCGCCCGGCGAGGGGGCGGTGCCGGACGGCTTCACCAGCCGTCGCACCGCCGCGCCGTGCTCGCGGCCCAGGAGCGCTTCCAGATGCGTGGTGAACGGGATGTCGAGGTTGTCGTCCACCAGCGCGATGGTGGCGCCCGCGAGCGCGCGCGGCCGCGCCGACGCGGAGCGGCCGCCGCCGTGCTCGGGCCAGACCGGGCTCAGGATCTCCAAGGCTCACGCCCTCCGGATCGGCCGGGTGACCGCGAAGCCGCCGAAGCCGCCCCAGCCGGGCAGCACCGCCGCGAAGTAGCTGCGGCCGCCCGCCACCACGATGTGGATGTCGTCCGGCTCCGCGGAGACCGGAACCCGGGTGGTGGGATTGTCGAGGTCGTAGCGGAGCGGGTAGCGGCCGGCGTCGCGCTCCATCTTCCGGAACTGCTCGTGCACCACCCCGCACGCCCGCACCTGCTCGATCGGCCGGCGCGCGTGCTCCCAGAGATAGCGACGCACGTCGGTCTTGGACCAGCCGCGCTTGGCGAACTCCTCCGCGTTGAGCGGATTCAGCACCACCAGCATCTGCCCCATCACGTGCATGTTGTTGTTGCCGAGCCCGCACATGGAGTCGGCGAGCACGTGCAGCATCTCCTCCGGGGTGCCGTAGCAGAAGACGCTGTGCGGGCCCTCGCAGGCGAAGACGGTCACCGCGTCGGAGCCGGGCGGGCGGCCGCGGTCCACGTGCAGGGGCGCCCACGGGTTGTCTTCCTCCTCCTCCGCGATGCAGAAGGCGTACTCCCCGGGATGGGAGAGCGTGGCCTTGTCGGTGTCCCACGGCACCGCGCCGCCCAGGTTCCACAGGGCCAGCCGCACCGCGCGCCCCACCGCCGCATTGGCGCGGTAGCCGTTGCCGAACACCCCATCGCGCGAGTTGAAGCCGAGCTCGCGCGCGATGGGGCCGTTGACGATGACGAGGGGGACGCACATGTGGGTGGTCTGGGTCACCCCGTTGAGATTGTGGGCGGGGTCGAGCAGCGCCTCCAGCGCGGCGAGCACCACCGGGAAGTGGGCGGGCAGGCAGCCGCCCATCACCGCGTTGATGGCCAGCTTCTCGACGGTGGCGGGGCCGCCCTTGGGCGGCACCGGCCCGAGGCTCTCCTGCGGGTCGCGGCCCGCCCCCGCGATCATGGCCTCGACGCGCCGCCGCGTGGGCAGCACCACCGGCAGGCCGTCCGTCCAGTTGCGCTGGTAGAAGAGCTCCACCGCCTCGTCGTAGTCGTCGACGTCGAGGCGCTCCGAGATCAGGTTCATGAGCGATCGGTCTCCTGGGCCGGCTGGGCGGCGCCGTATTGTCCCCGATTCCTCCCGGCGCGACAAGCGACGATGGCCCCTTGACTTCCCCCGCGCCCCGCGCTATCGGTGTCGGACCCCCCAACGGGAATCCATGGACGAACCGGCCCTTCGGGCGATGCTCGCGCAGGTGAAGCACGGCGGTCTCTCGCGCCGGGGCTTCGTGCAGGCGCTCGCCGCGGCCGGGCTCGGTACCCCGGCGGCCACCCGTCTCCTGGGCGCGGCGGGGGTGGCGGCCGCCCAGCCGCGCGAGGCCGAGTTCACGCCCACCCGGCGCGGCGGGGGCGGCACCCTCCGCATGCTGATGTGGGACGCCCCCACCCTGCTCCACCCGCACTTCGGCCGCGGCCTCCGCGACTTCACGGTCCAGCGGATCTTCTACGAGTCGCTCGCCGCCCCCGCCGCCGACGGCACCTTCGTGCCGGTCCTCGCCGAGGAGATGCCCTCGCGCAAGGCGGGCACGGTGGCCAAGGACGGCCAGTGGGTGACGTGGCGGCTCAAGCGCAACGTGCTCTGGCACGACGGGGCTCCGTTCACCGCCGACGACGTGATCTTCAACTGGGAGTTCGCGATCGATCCCGCGACCGCGGCGAGCACGCGGGCGGGCTACGAGGACATCGCGCGGATCGAGAAGATCGACTCCCACACCGTGAAGCTCGTCTTCAAGAAGCCGCAGCCCTCCTGGGACTCCGCGTTCACCGGCGGCGGGCTGCTCCCGCGCCACGTCTTCGAGAAGACGAAGGGCGCGGGCGCGCGCGAGGCCATCGGCATGCTCCCCGCGGTCGGCACCGGACCCTACCGACTCGCCGAGTGGCGGCCGGGCGACTTCATCCGGGCGGAGATCAACAAGCGCTACCACGTGCCGAACCGGCCGTTCTTCGACCAGCTCGAGATCAAGTGCGGCGGCGACGCGGTGGGGGCGGCCCGCGCGGTGCTGCAGACCGGGGAGTACGACTTCGCCTACTACGTGCTGGTGGAGGAGGAAGTCCTGCGGCGGATCGAGCAGGGCGGCAAGGGCCGCGTGCTCTCCATCCCGAGCAGCGGGGTGAGCTTCATCCAGTGCAACCAGACGGATCCCTCGCGCGAGGTGGACGGGGAGCGCTCGAGCCTCAAGGCTCCGCACCCCCTGCTGACCGAGCAACCGGTGCGCACCGCCCTGAGCCTGCTGGTGGACCGCATGGCGATCCAGGAGCACCTGGTCGGACGCATCGGCCAGATCACCGCGAACTTCCTGAACGCTCCCGAGCGCTTCCGCTCGCGCAACAGCACCTGGGAATTCAACGTGGACAGGGCCAACGAACTCCTGGACCAGGCGGGCTACGCGCGCGGGCCCGACGGGGTCCGCGCCAAGGACGGCCGGCGAATGCGCTTACTGTTCCAGGGCGCCGCCAACGCCACCGTGCAGAAAATCCAGATGGTGGTCAAGCAGTCGGCCGCGCGCGCGGGCATCGAGATGGAGGTGAAGGCGATCCCCGCCTCGGTCTTCTTCTCCTCCGACGTGAGCAACGTGGACACCAACATCCGCTTCCTGGCCGATCTGCAGACCTACACCGTGTTCACTCCCCTCGACCCCCAGTTCTACATGGCCCAGTTCGTCTCCTGGGAAGTGCCCACCAAGGAGAACGGGTGGACCGGGCGGAACATCGCGCGCTGGCGGAACGCGGACTACGACCGCCTGTGGCGCAAGGCGGACGTGGAGATGGACCCGGTCAAGCGGGCCGCCCTCTTCATCAAGATGAACGACCTCGTGGTGCAGAAGGCGGTGGTGATCCCGGTGACGTGGCGCAACGTGCTCCACGCCGCCGCCAACAACCTGGCCGGGGTGGAACTCAACTCGTGGGACTCCATCTTCGGCCGGATCGCGTACTGGTACCGGACGTCCTGAGACCACCCCTCACCCTGCCCTCTCCCCTGAGGGGAGAGGGAGCTGCGGGTCAGGGCGGCGCTCTCGTGATCCGCCTGCTGCTCCTCCTGGTCCTCGCGCTCGCAGGATGCGCCGGCAGCCGCGGCGCGCCCGCTCGCGCGGATCAGCTCGATGCGTCGCTTCGCGAAGAGGTCCACAGCGTGTCGGTCGTCGCCGCCGACGCCAAGATCGTCGTCACCACCTACCGTCCGCGCGCCTGGGGGCCGTTTCCGTGGATCGTCATGAGTCACGGCACCGCGCCGACGCCGGAGGCCAACCGCACGATCGGCCGCTACCGATCCTTGAACCCGATCCGCGAATGGGTGCGGCGTGGCTACGCAGTGGTCGTGCCGGTACGGCGTGGCTACGGTGCGAGCGGCGGAGAAAAGTTTGGCGACTCGTACGGCAACTGCGCCAGGCCCGATTTCCGTCGGGCGGGTGAAGGCGCGGCGCTGGATCTCCTCGCCACCATCGAGTGGGCGAAGACGCAGAGCGACCTCGATCCGAAGCGCTGGCTGCTGGTCGGCCAGAGCGCCGGTGGGTTCGCCTCGATCTATACCGCGTCGAAGCGCCCGGAAGGGCTGGTCGCGGTGCTCGCGTTCGCGCCCGGTCGCGGCGGCCGCCCGGACACGCATCCGGGCCTGCCCTGCGCGCCGAAGCCGGTGGCCAAGCTGTTCGCGTCGATCGCGCCGGACATCGCGGTGCCGGTGTTGTGGTTCTACGCCGAGAACGACGCGTACATCGGCCCGGTCGCTGCGAAGCTCTGGTTCGAGAGCTTCCGCGCAGCCGGGGGCCGGGGCGACTTCGTGATGCTACCGCCGTTTCCCGAGAACCGCGGCCATGGCGTCTATCCCTCGTCCGCCGGCACGCCCCTGTGGACCGCGGCCGTGGCCACGTTCTTCCGCGCGCACCAGATCACCCTGCCGTTCTAGAACTCGGGGCGCGCCTGCCCGACTGAATCAGCGGCAGCGAGAATCTCGGATAGATAGGCAACGTCGCCCGCCCGTCCTTCGGCCGCGCACGCAACCACTCAAACCGTGAGATATGCGCCTGATCGAAGACGGCTATCTCACCGTCGAGAGTGAATGAATGAGCGGGGAGCGCAGCCAGCGCCTTCCCTAAGATCGGGAAACCGCGTTAAAGGTCCTTCACGTCCACGGTCTGGCCGGTGGTGGCGCTGCGGGTGACCGCGTCGGTGAACTCCATGTAGCGCACGCCGTCCTCGAAGGTGGTGCGCGCGACCTTCTCCCGGCCGCGGATCGCGTTGACGAACTCCTCCTCGACCCGCCAGCCGATGCGCGTCCGGGGCGGCACCGGGATCTCGCGCAGCGCGGACTCCCCCCGGCGGGCCCCGGTGAGGCGGAGCGCGTCGCCTTCCAGTCTCACCGTCCCCTCGCTCCCGTAGATCCACGCCTCGGAGGCGGGGGCGAGCGCGGTCACCGAGCTGAAGCGCAGGTGGGCGACCGCGCCGCGCCGGAGCTGGGCGAGGATGTCGACGTGATCGGGGACCTTGACCTCCTGGGTCGCGCCGCTCGCGTCCTTCCGCTTCGGCACCGCGACCTTGGTCATCGAGGTCACCCGCTGTGCGGGGCCGAGCCAGCGCATCATCGCCTCGTACCAGATCCCCATGTTGAGGATGTTGTGCCCGCTCATGGCCACGTCGTGCCGCCAGTGCAGCGGGGCGTCCGGCTCCACGAAGCGGCCCGGCGAGGACTGCAGCTCGACCGCGAGCACCTCGCCCAGGAAGCCCTCGGCGAGCAGCGCCTGGACGGTGGCGTCCAGCTCGAGGGTGTGGGGCGCGGGCACGAGCTGGGCGATCAGGCTCGGCGCCTTGCGCGAGGCCTCCAGCATGCGCCGGCCCTCGGCCGCGTTCATGGCCATCCGCGCCTCGCAGAGGACGTGCTTGCCCGCGCCGAGCGCGGCGGTCGTCATCTCGCAGTGCGTGTAGGGCCAGGTGCCGATGCACACCGCGTCGATGTCGGGCGCGTTGACGATCTCCTGCCAGCTCGCGTGCACCCGGCCGATGCCGAACTCCTTGGCGACCCGCTCCCCCGACTCCTTCGACCGGTTGGCCACCGCGACCAGCTCGAGCCCGGGCTGGGCCCGGAGCTTGGGGAGGTGGTGCTTGCGCGTGTTGGCGCCGGCGCCGATGAAGCCTACGCGGATCTTGGAGTCGGTCATGATGTCTCTCCCGCTTGTTGGAGACAGGTGTCGAGCAGCTCGAGCGCGGCTCGGGTGAACGCCCACATGTTGGCTTCGCGATCGCTCCGCCCGGTCTCCAGCGTGCGGGCCATCTCGACCGCGCCCGCGACCGCGAAGCACGAGTGCCCGGCCGCGTCACCGTAGCGATTGCCGGTGGGGCCGGCCGCGCCGGTCTCGGCGAGCGCCCAGGTGGTGCCGAGCCGCTCGCGGATCGTCTTCGCGTTGATCCGAGCCGCCGCCTCCGTGCTGGAGCGGATGCCGCGCACCGCGTCGTCGGGCAGCATGAGCAGGCTGCGCCGAGCGGCCTGGGTGTAGATCACCCCACCGCCCATGAAGTACGCGGACGCCCCCGGGATCGCCAGCAGCGCGGCCGAGATCAGGCCGCCCGTCGAGGACTCCGAGATCGCGATCGTCTCTTTTCGCGCGATGAGGCGCTGAGCGACGGACGCGGCGAGGGCGGAGAGCAGCTCGGGCACGGGGTAGTGGTACCCCGGGCGGGGCCGGAGCGCAACCGGGTTTTCTCCGTGATAGACTCGGGCGCGCCGATGACGACCACGATGACTCCGCTATCCGTCTACCTGCCGTTCAACATGGATTGCCTGCGCGGCGAGTTCGTGCCCGCCAAGCGCGGAGCGGGCGGGCCGCCCGCCGGCGCCGGCCGCTGGCTCGTCGTCCAGGACCAGAAACTCCTCGTGGCGCCCGACGGCGACGGCTTCCGCCTGCCCGCCGGCGCCACCCCGGAGGCGCCGCCGCGCGGCCTCGATGGCCTGGGCCCGCGCCACTGGCTCGGCACGTGGGCGGGCGAGCCCTGCTGGGTCGCCGCGCTACCCAAGGGGGCGCCGGTGCCGGACGGGCTCCGACCGGAGACGCTCGTGCCGATGCAGGGCACGCGGCTGCCCGACGATCTGCTGACCATGGGCGGCATGGCCATGCAGCTCCTCTACTGGGAGTCCACGAGCGGGCACTGCCCGCGCTGCGGCGCGCCGACCGGCCGCCTCGAGGGCGAGTGGGGCAAGCGCTGCGGGGGGTGCAGCTACGAGCACTACCCGCATCTGCATCCCGCGGTCATCGTGCTGGTGCGCGACGGCGACCGCGTGCTCCTCGCGCGCAAGGCGATCTGGGCGCCCGGCCGCTACGCGCTGGTCGCCGGCTTCGTGGACAACGGCGAGTCGCTCGAGGGCTGCGTGGCGCGCGAGGTCAAGGAAGAGGTCGGGGTGGACGTCAAGGACATCCAGTACGTGGGCAGCCAGAACTGGCCCTTCCCGAGCCAGATCATGCTCGGCTTCATCGCGAGCTACGCGGGCGGCGAGATCACCATCGACCGCGAGGAGCTCGAGGACGCGCGGTGGTTTCCGCGCACCGAGATGCCGGTGGGCCCGGCCCGTCATTCCATCGCGGGCTGGATCATCCGTCACTTCTCGGGCAGTGTCTGAATGTAAGACCTGACCCCACCGAGGAGCGCCATGCGAGACGAGCAGAGCATCGAGACCGAGGCGACCGAGCTGCTGCGCACCATGATCCGCAACGCGTGCGTCAACGACGGCACCGTGGCCTCCGGCCAGGAGACGCGGAGCTGCGCGGCGCTCGAGGACTACTTCGCGGGGGCGGGGGTCGCGTGCGAGCGCTACACCTCCGAGCCGGGGCGCGAGAGCCTCATCGCGCGCATCGAGGGCTCGGACCCCAAGGCCCCGCGGCTGCTCCTCATGGGCCACACCGACGTGGTGCCGGTGAGCCCCGACGGCTGGAAGCGCGACCCCTTCGGCGGCGAGCTGGTGGACGGGGTGGTCTGGGGCCGCGGCGCCATCGACATGCTGAACCTCACGAGCACGATGGCGGTGGCGACCCGGCGGCTGGCCAAGAGCGGGTTCCGCCCGCGCGGCACCCTCATCTACCTGGCGGTGGCGGACGAGGAGGCGGGCGGCAATCTCGGCGCGGGGCATCTCGTGGAGCGGCGGCCCGACGCGGTGAAGGCGGACTACGTCATCACCGAGAGCGGCGGCGTGCCGATCCCCACCAGCAAGGGCCACGTGCTCGGGGTGACGGTGGGCGAGAAGGGGGCCAACTGGCGACGGCTAACCGTGGCTGGCACGCCCGGCCACGGCTCGCGCCCGTTCCGCACCGACAATGCGCTGGTCACCGCGGCCGAAGTCGTGCGACGCATCGCGGCCTACCAGCCGAAGGCCCGTATCCTCGACGTGTGGCGCGAGTACGTGAAGGCGATGGATCTCGGGCCCGAGCTGACCGCCGGGCTCACCGATCCCGCGCGCGTGCTGGAGACGGTGCGCGGGATGGACAACCTGGCCCTGGCCCGCGAGGCCCACGCCTGCACCCACACCACGT
Source organism: uncultured bacterium (assembly GCA_946479205.1). The sequence continues at coordinate 11,708 of CAMLFJ010000025.1, forward strand.
TCTCGCCGAACGTCATGCACGGCGGGGTGAAGACCAACGTGATCCCGGACCGCGTGGAGATCGACGTGGACATCCGCGCGCTGCCCGGGGTGACGAGCGACGAGGTGGACGTGATGCTGCGGGAGGCGATCGGCGACCTGGGCCCGCGGGTGAGCGTCCGGACCGGTCGCGGACAGGAAGGCTCGCTCAGCACCCATGACACCCCGCTGGTGGCCGCGATGGAGCGGGTCACCTCGCGGCTCATGCCGGGCAGTCGCGTGGTGCCCAAGATGACCACCGGCGGCACCGACGCCAAGTTCTTCCGCTGGCAGGGCGTCCCCGCCTACGGCTTCGGCCTGCAGTCGCTCCGCATCCCGTACACCGACTACCCGCTCATGTTCCACGGCCACAACGAGCGCGTGGACACCGAGAGCCTCAAGCTCTCCGCGATGATGTGGGAGACGCTCGCGCGCGAGTTCCTCGGCTGAGCGCTAGCCGGCCGCCGCGACGTCACGCTGGAGCGAGTCGACGCTGTCGGCCACCAGGGCGACCAGCTCGTCCACCTCGGCGGCGGTGATGCAAAGCGGCGGAGCCAGGCGGAGCACGGTGCCGCGCGCGTAGATGATGGCGCCGCGCTCCCACGCCTTGCGGTCGAGCTCGGCCACCAGCTTGGCGTCGAGCGGCTTGCCGGAGCCGTCGGGCTGCACGAAGTCCACGCAGACCAGGAGGCCGCGGCCGCGGACCTCGCCCACGATCGGGTGCTTGCCCACCGCCCGGCGCAGATTCTCGAGCAGTCGGGTCCCCATCGCCTCCGCGTTCGCCACCAGCTTGTCCTGCTCCATGATGCGCAGGTTGGCGAGCGCGGCCGCGCAGGCCACCGGATGCGCCGCGTAGGTGTTGGGGTGCACGTTCTCCTGGGTGGTGGTGTCCGAGAAGACCTCGGCGAGCCGGCCGCGCGCGATGCTGGCGGAGAGCGGGATGTAGCCCGAGGTGATGCCCTTGGCCACCGACAGGAGGTCGGGCACGACCTGGTCGTGCTCGACCGCGAACCACCGGCCGGTGCGCCCGAAGCCGGTGATCACCTCGTCGGCGATCATCAGCACGTCCAGCTCGTCGCAGAGCGCGCGCACCGCGCGGAGCCAGCCGATCGGCGGCATGATGAAGCCGCCCGAGGAGAGCACCGGCTCCATGATCACCGCCGACACCGTGTCGGGCCCCTCGCGCACGATCGCCTCGCGCAGCTCGGCGATGCGGCGCGCGATCAGCTCCGCCTCGGTGCCACCCGCGAGATCGCGGAAGGGATGCGGCGGCTTCACCTTCGCGAAGCCGGGCACCTCGAGCGGGGCGTAGGCCTGCGACAGGTGGGGCAGACCGCAGATCGCGAAGGTGCCCATGGTAGCGCCGTGGTAGCCGCCCTCGAGCGAGATCACCTTGTACTTGCCCGCCTTGCCGGCGGCGAGCCAGTACTGCCGGGCGATCTGCATGGAGCGCTCGTTGGCTTCGGAGCCGCTCACCGCGAACATGGTGTAGCGCAGGTCGCCCGGAGTGAGCGCCGAGAGCTTCGCGGCCAGCTCCGCGGCCGGGCGATTGGAGAACTGCCGGGTGGTCGGGTAGTACGCGAGCCGTACCGTCTGCTCGGCGATCGCCTCCGCGATCTCGCGGCGGCCGTGCCCCACGTTGACGACCGCGAGCCCGGCGAAGCCGTCGAGGAGCTTCTTGCCCTGCTCCGTCCAGACCCAGACGCCTTCCGCCCGATCGATCACCAGCTCCTCGTCGGACAGGAACGGATGGTCCTGCGTCTTGTGCGTCCAGAGGTGATTGATCATCTTCGGGTCGGTCGTCATGGC
>CAMLFJ010000026.1 GCA_946479205.1 uncultured bacterium
ACCATCCGCTGCGCATCGCCGAGGAGGTCGCCACCGTCGACCACATCAGCGAGGGGCGCTTCGAGTTCGGCATCGGCCGCAGCGGCGTCGTGCGCACCTACGACACCTACGGGGTGCGCTACGACGAGAGCCAGGCGCGCTTCCGCGAGGCACTCGACATCATCCGGCGGGCGTGGACGGGCGAGCCGTTCAGCTACGAGGGCGAGTTCTATCGCGTCCGGGACGCGACGGTCGCTCCCCGCCCCTACCAGGTGCCCCATCCCCCGATCCGGATGGCGGCCACCAGCGACGAGACGTTCCCGGCGGCCGGGCGCCTCGGCCTGCCCATCTTCGTGGGGCTCCGGGCCACCGAGATCGCCGACCTGCGGGCCCAGCTCGTTCCGTACCGCGAGGCCTGGCGGGAGGCGGGCCATCCGGGCCGGCCGAGCGTCTACCTGCGGATCCCGGTCTACGCCTCGCCCACCGCCCGCGGCGCGGTGGAGGAGCCGCGCGAGAGCCTGACGTCCTTCTTCGCCCGCCAGACCGAGCTGGCCCGCAGCGCGGTGGGACGCGCCGGCGCCGGGCCCGCCGACCGGCGCCGCATGCAGGCCGAGCGGATGGCCGCCCTCTCCTACGACGACATGCTCGCCCGCAAGGTGGTCTTCGGCACCGCGCCCGCGATCGTCGATCGCCTGACCGCGCTCCGCGAGGAGCTCCAGCTCGACGGCATCGTGGCCGAGCTGAATCCGGGTGGCCGCATTCCGCAGGCGCTCGAGACCCGGAGCCTCCAGATCCTCGCGCGCGACGTCCTGCCCGCCCTCAAGGCCTGAGGCGACCAGATGAGCGAAGCCGCGCTCCGCGAGATCGCGCTGAGCGTTCGCAACTGGGGGAAGTGGGGACCGGACGACGAGCTCGGCACCCTCAACTACATCACCCCCGAGCGCATCGCGGCGGCGTGCCGTCTCGCCACCACCGGCAAGGTGTTCGCGCTCGGGATTCCCCTGGACCGCAACGGCCCCCAGAGCGGCACGCGCCAGCGCTTCAACCCGATCCACGCCATGTTCCGCGACGGGGGCGACGCCCCGAAGACGCCCGACGAGGTCCGGGCGATGGAGGGCTACGGCGGCTCGGACGACTGGATCGTCATGCCCCTGCAGTGCGTGACCCAGTGGGACAGCCTGGCCCACATCTTCTACGAGGGGAAGATGTACAACGGCTACGACGCCGCGCTCGTCACCAGCAGCGGGGCGTCGAAGAACAGCATCGACAAGACCAAGAGCCGCCTGGCCGGCCGCGGCGTGCTGCTCGACGTGGCCCGGCACAAGGGCGTGAAGGCGCTCGAGCCCGGCTACGCGATCACGGTGGCCGACCTGGAGGCGACCGCCGCCGCCGAGCGCGTCGAGGTGCTGCCCGGCGACCTCCTCCTCGTGCGCACCGGCCACATGTCGCGTTATCTCGACCGGAACGACTGGCGGCACTACGACCTCGACCCGTTCCCCGGCCTCTCGGTGCACACCGCCCCGTGGCTGCACGCCCGGCAGATCGCGGCGATCGCGAGCGACAACTACGCGGTGGAGGTCCGGCCGTCCGAGATCGCGGGCTTCCGCAATCCCTTCCACGTGGTCGCGATCCCCAACATGGGCCTGACGCTCGGCGAGATCTTCTTCCTGGAGGAGCTCGCCGCCGACTGCGCGGCCGACGGCCGCTACGCCTTCCTGCTCGTCGCGCCCCCGCTGCCGGTGACGCGCGCGGTGGGGACGCCGATCAATCCGTACGCCTTGAAATGACCGATCGGGAGGAGGCGGGCCGGAAGGCGCTGGAGTTCTCGGAGAACCTCTGGAAGGACGGCGACTTCTGGGAGCTCGAGACCTCCGAGTACGAGCGGGTGCGGTACGCGCGCCTGCTCCAGATCCTGCGGGGCTCCCGCTATGCCCGCGGCCTCGAGCTGGGCTGCGGCGCCGGCTATTTCACCCGCCTGCTCGCCCCCCAGGTGGACCACCTCGTCGCCTACGACATCTCGCCGTCGGCGATCGAGCGGGCGCGCGCCGCGGGCGGGGCCGGCGACGCGGCGATCGAGTTCCGCGCGGGCAACGCGATGGACTACGCGTGGCGGGCCGAGGGGCCGTGGGACCTGGTGGTGATGAACGAGACGATCTGCTACCTCGGCTGGCTGTACTCCTTCTTCGACGTCGCGTGGTTCGCGTCCGAGCTGCACGCCGCGACCCGGGCGGGCGGCCGCTTCCTGATGGCCAACACCCTCGACCGGCAGGGCTACGACAAGCTGCTCCTTCCCCACATCATCCGCACCTACCGCGACCTCTTCGTCAACGTGGGCTTCACGGTCGACCGCGAGGAGACGGTGGCGGGCACGAAGAACGGGGTGGAGTTCGAGACGCTGATCTCGCTCTTCGCCCGGCCCTGAGCGGGCGCGCGGCCCGGTCAGGCCTGGGTCGCGGCGAGCTGCTCGACCGCGCGGGCGAGCTGGTGATAGCTGATGAGGTGTACCCCCAGCTCCCCGAGCAGCGCGGGCAGGCGCGGATCGGCCAGGGTCTCGAGCTCCCACTCGCGGTCCAGGTCGTACACGTAGGTCGCGGTGGCGTCGTGGTAGCCGGGGTGCACCGCCAGCTCGTAGATGCCCCGCTGCACCTCGGTGGACACGATGTGGCTGAACGCCTCGAAGCTCACCTTCGCGGGCTGCGACACCCCGTATTCCCACTGGCCGTAGAAGCCGCCCTTGAAGGTGACGGGGGGCCGGTCGCGGAGCGGCAGGCCGTACTCCCGCGCCAGCTCGAGGAAGCTCGGCTGGCAGGCCGGGCGCCGGTGCACGTGCTGGTGCGAGTCGAGATGGCTCGGGGGCCCGCCGGTCAGCTTCACGAAATGGTCGAACTGCCGGCGCAGCTCGCGGCGGCACACCGCCGGATCGTCGAACTCCACCAGGCGCTGGGCCTCGTTCGTGAAGTTCACGTGCAGGCCGAGGGAGAGCCGCGGCCGCGTCGAGGCCAGGGCCACCGCCTCCACCGTCCCCGGGGTGTTCACCATGAGGCCGGCCGAGGTCACCACGCCCTGGTCGTGAAGCCGCGCGACCGCGCGGTTCACGCCGCAACCGTACCCGAAATCATCGGCATTGATGATCAGGAACTTCATCCCGGTCTGACCGTGCGCTACAGCGCGAGGTCCTCGAGAAGCTTCCGGCACACCCGGGAGGCCTCCAGGTACTCCTCGGCGATACCGCGGGCCGCGCGGCACGCGGCGGGATAGTCGGCCTCGATGGTCTCGATGGCGCCGACGATCTCGTCCATGTCGCGAAACCCGAACAGCCCCGTGCCGGTGGGCAGCACGTGCTCGAACCCGGTGCTCTGGGTGACCACCGGCTTGCCGGTGGCCAGGTAGCAGGCCGCGCGCTCGCTGAACCAGCCGCTGCGCAGCCGCACGTTCTGGTCCTTGGCCACCGTCCACTCCGCCCGCGAGGTGCGGAAGAACGCCTGGTACCTCCACGGATCCAGCGAGGCGGCGAGCGGGCTCGTGACCGCCCAGCCGTTGGCCCGCAGCCGCTCGCGGTCCGCCGCGTCGTCGATGTTGATCGAGAGCTCGAAGTGCTGCCGCGGCCGGCGGCGGGGCAGATCGAGGAACTTCAGGAACTCGTGGTGCTTGCTCCAGCAGTAGGTCTCGCCGCGCCAGACCACGTCCTGTCCCGCCTGCTTCCAGTTGCCGATGGTCGTGTAGCTGCGGGCCGCCGGGTCGAACGCGGGGCGCCAGAGGTCGAGGTCCACCGGCTGGCGCGTCTTCAGATAGGTGACGTCGGGCGGGAGCGGCACCCCGCAATCGGGCGCCCCGTAGTTCTCCCCGTAGGTCACGATCGTGTCGTGCGAGGCGAGCATGGTCTGGGTCTTCAGCGTGCCGGTCGCGATCTCCAGCTCGTTGGTGACCGGGTCGGTCTGGACGTAGACGCGCCGCGCGGCCAGGGAGTGCTCCTCGTTCAGCACGGTGGCCCCGCACAGGTTGATCAGCGCGTCGCAGCGGCGGTAGAGATCGCGCAGGCCGCCCGCGGACAGGCCGAAGCACTCCTCCCCGCCGCGGTAGAGCGGTCGGTAGGCCCAGCGGTCGCCGAGCCCGATGGCCGACAGCGTCCGCTGCAGGTAGCGGGTGGCGTAGGACGGATCCTGGGTGATCGTGTCGGTGACGGGATCGTAGGGCCACGTGGCGTCGTCTTCCACGTACCAGACCTCGTGCCCGAGCTTCTGGAAGCCGCGCAGCCAGTTGAGATAGAGCCACGTCTGGCCGCCGAAGGGGCAGCGGCCCATCATGCCGAGGACGACCAGGATGCGCCGCCGGCCCACCCTACCGGTCCTCCTGGACGGCGGCCGAGGCGGGCGGGGCCGCGCCGGGCTCGGCCTCGTGCCGACTCCAGAGCTGCGCGTAAGCGCCGCCCCGGGCCATCAGCTCCTCGTGGTTGCCCTGCTCGACGATGGCGCCTTCCTCGATCACCACGATGCGGTCGGCGCGCCGGGCGGTGCTCAGCCGGTGCGCGATCACGATCGCGCTCCGCCCCCGCAGCCGCTCTTCCAGGTTGTGCCAGACCTGGGCCTCGGTGGTCACGTCGAGCGCGCTGGTCGGCTCGTCGAGGATCGAGATCGGGGTGTCGCGGAGCAGCGCCCTGGCCAGGGCCAGGCGCTGGCGCTGCCCGCCCGAGAGGGTCGAGCCGTCCTCGCCGATCAGCGTGTCGTATCCCTCGGGAAGATCCTCGATGAAGGCTTCGGCCTCGGTGCGGCGGGCCGCCTCGCGCACCTTCGCGGGGTCGGGGTTCCGCGAGCCCCACGCGATGTTCTCGTAGGCGGTGGCGCGGAAGATGATCGGCTCCTGGAGCATCAGGGTGACCTGCCGGCGGAGGGACGCCAGGCGGACCCGGCGCAGGTCGTGGCCGTCGATCGTGACGCGGCCGCGCTGGGGATCGAAGAAGCGCAGCACGAGGCCGGCCAGCGTGCTCTTGCCCGCCCCGGTCCGCCCCACGATCGCCACGTGCTCGCCGGGGGCGATGCGCAGGTCGATGTTCTGGAGCACCGGCCGGCCGTCGTCGTATGCGAAGCTCACGTTCTCGAACCGGATCTCGCCCACGACCGGCGGCAGCGTCACCGCGTCGGGCGCGTCCCGGACGTCGAGCTCGGTGTCGAGCACCGAGAAGACGCGCTCGAGGCCGACCCGCGCCGAGCTGATCTCGGCGAGGTTCTGGCTCAGGCTCAGGATCGGCTGGTAGAGATCCCGCAGGTAGGAGAGGAACACGGTGAGCTCGCCGATGGTGAGCGTCCCGCTCATCACCCGGAGCGCCCCGAGCCACACGATCGCCGCGGTGCCCGCGGCGAGCAGGGACTCCACCACCAGCACGAAGAGGGTCTCGGTCCCGTAGAGGCGCAGCGACAGCGCGAGGCTCCGCTCGCTGCCGGTGCGGAAGTCCTGCACCACGCGCTCCTCGCGGCCGTAGGCCTGGACCAGCTTCACCGCCCCGATCGCGGTCTCCGCGCGGCTGTAGAGCTCGCTCTCCGCCTGCTTGGCCGCGGTGGCGTGGCCGTGGATCCGGACCGTGAGCCAGCGGATGGCGAGGTAGAGCGGCGGGCACACCACCAGGGCCACGCACGCCAGCACCGTGTCGTAGCGCAGCATCACCACGAACATCCCGGTCAGCATCAGCGCGGCGCTGACCAGCGGCAGGGCCCCGTTCATCACGATGCCCTGGATCGCGTACGTGTCGGCCATCACCCGGAAGAGCAGGTCGCCGGTCTGCTGCCGGTTGTGGAACCGGAGCGAGAGCTTCTGCAGGTGGGTCCAGATCGCGATGCGCAGGTCGTTGACCATGCGCTGGCCCACGTCGATCGTCAGGTAATTTGCCAGCAGGGTGGTCATGCCGCGGCAGACCGCGATGAGCACGATCGCGGCGGCGGCCAGCCCGAGCTGGGCCATCGCGTCGAGGTGCGCGAACCACGGCCCGAGGATGGCGGGCGGGGGCTTGCTGCTGAGGATGCTGTCGAGGACGATGGCCAGCGGCAGCGGCTTGGCGAGGTCGAGGGCGATCCCGACCGCGGAGAGTCCGAACCCCAGCCCCATGGGCGCCCGGTGGGGACGCGCGTACCGGGCGATGCGCGGGAGCAGGGCCAGGAGGCCGCGCGATCCGGCTCCGCCGGTCATACGAGTGCCCGGGGATGATCGAGTCTCATCGATGGTGTAACCCTACTGCGAGCGTCGGCGTTCCCCGCCCGATTCCTCGGATTCTCGCACATCGGAGCCGATCAGGGGTAGATCTGCCGGTACGCCAGCCGCGCGCGGTCCCCCGCCCCGCCGAAGCGGGCATTGTAGTCCCGGGTCATGGCCTGGAGCGTGTCCGAGCGGACGAAGGCCTGCAGCGACGCCTCGGAGTCGAACTCGTAGCAGACCATGTACTGCCACGGCTCGGATCCGGCGTGGGCGCTCTCGAGCGGCAGCGCCGCGTAGCGTCGCATCCCGAGACAGCCCGGGACCTGGGCGGCCTCCTTCGAGCGGACGGTGTCGTACCACTGGTTGAAGGCCGCCTCCAGCTCGGGGGCGATGGTAGCCTTGACCACGAAGAGCGCCGGACGCGTCATTCTATGAACCTCCACAGGGGATGAGCCTCCTCCCGGCGCACGGTAGCAGGTTGCGGCGACCGCACGGTAGCAGCTTGCGCCGAGATTGCCGAGCCTCGGGCGCCGGGGTATAACCTCGCCCATCATGACCGAGGCCCAGTCCCCACTTCCCCCCGAGGGCCGGAGCTGGCCCGAGCTCGCGGCCGCGCTCCGCGAGCTCAAGCGCGACGACCTCGACTGGCGTCGGGGCCGGCACGCCGCCTTCGTCCGGCACGCCGACGACGCGGTGGAGGAGGTGGCCCGCGAGGCCTACGCGCTCTTCATGACCGAGAACGGCCTCGGGCTGCGCGTGTTCCCGAGCCTGCGGCGCATGGAGGCCGACGTCGTCGCGATGGTCCGTCACCTGCTGGGGGGCGACGCCGCCACCGCCGGCCACCTGACCTCCGGCGGCACCGAGAGCATCTTCCTCGCGACCCACGCGGCCCGCGAGTGGGCGCGGCGCCACCGCGCCGACGTCACCGCGCCCGAGATCGTGGCTCCGTGGTCGGCGCATCCTGCGGTGAACAAGGCGGCCCACTACCTCGGCATGACGGTGCGCCGCGTGCCGGTCGGGGCCGGCTTCCGGGCCGACGTGCCCGCGATGGCCGCCGCGATCACCCCGCGCACCGTCATGCTCTACGGCTCGGCGCCTACCTACTCGCTCGGCGTCGTCGACCCCATCGCGGCGCTGGCCGATCTCGCGCGGGCCCGCGGGCTCTGGCTCCACGTCGACGCCTGCGTGGGCGGGATCCTGGGCCCGTTCGTGCGCGCGCTGGGCCACCCGGTGCCCGAGTTCGGCCTGGCGCTACCCGGCGTCACCTCGATCTCGGCCGATCTCCACAAGTCGGGCTACACCGCGAAGGGCGCCTCGGTGGTCCTCTTCCGGAGTGCGGAGCACCAGGCGGCGGGGCGGTACGACTTCGAAGACTGGCCCACCGGGCTCTACAGCGTGAACACCTTCACGGGCACGCGGCCCGGGGGGGCCGTCGCCGCGGCGTGGGCGGTGATGCACTTCCTGGGCGAGGCGGGGTACCGGCGCATCGCGGCCACGGTCATGGAGGCGAAAGCCCGCCTCGTCGACGGGCTCGCGCGCATCGAGGGCGGGCTCCACGTGTGGGGTGAGCCCGAGCTGTGGGCGGTGGGCTTCGGCAGCGAGGCGCTCGACATCTTCACGATCGCCGATCGGATGACCGCCCGGGGCTGGTCGGTGGGACGCATCCGCGCGCCGCGCGGGATCCACCTCATGATCACCCCGGTGCACGCGCCGATCATTGACGAGTACCTGGCGGACCTGGCCCGCGCGGCCAGCGAGGCGCGCGGGGCCGCGTCTCCGTCGCCGACGCGCGTCGTCTACTGATTGCGCCGAGGGGCCCCGCTCGCGGCGGCCGCGCTCCTCCTCCTGACTGGCTGCACCATGTGGATCGACCGCTTCGTGTTCTTTCCCGACCGGCGCGTCGGGTCGCCGCCCGCCGGGGTCGAGGAGCGCTGGATCGCCACCCCGGACGGCCTGCGCCTGCACGCCTGGTTCGCTCCACCGCGCGCGGACGGCCCGCTGCTCCTGTGGTCGCACGGCAACGCGGGGAACATCGACTCGCGCCGGGCGCTGCTGACCGCCCTCGCGGGCCGCGGGCTCGGGGTGCTGGCCTACGATTACCGCGGCTACGGGCGCAGCGAGGGCGCGCCGAGCGAGGCGGGCGTGTATCTCGACGCGGCCGCCGCGTTCGACGACCTGGTGGCGCGCGGGACCGAGCCGGCCACCATCGTGTGCCTCGGCGAATCCCTGGGCGGCGCGGTCTCCATCGAGGTCGCCACCCGGCGCCCCTGCGGGGCGGTCGTCGTGGTCTCGACGTTCACGCGGCTGGCCGACGTCGCGCGGCGGCACTACGGCCCGCTGGCCGGGCTCGTGGGCGACCGGTTCGACTCGGTGGGGCGCCTGCCGCGGGTGGCGGCACCCGTCTTCATCGCGCACGGTGACCAGGACGAGATCGTGCCCTTCGAGCTGGGCGAGCGGCTGTTCGCGGCGGCGCGGGAGCCGCGGCGGTTCTTCCGCATCACCGGCGCCGACCACAACGACGCGCTCGGCCACCCCGCCCTGCTCGACGCCATCGCCCGCTTCGCCCGGGAGAAGCGGTGACCGGATCCTCCGCGGGCGGGCCGGCCGTTGCGCGCGCGCGCGGCGCCGGGGTAGCATCGGCCCCATGACGACGGGGCGCACCGCGGAGGTCGTGATCATCGGGGGTGGCGTGACCGGCGCCAGCACCGCGTTTCACCTGACCCGGCGCGGGATCACCGACGTGATCGTGGTGGACAAGGGCGCGCTCGCGTCCGGCGGTACCGGCAAGAGCTCGGCCTGCGTGCGACAGCACTACTCGACGGCCGAGACCTGCCGGATGATCCGATACTCGCTCGATTTCTTCCAGCGCTTCGCCGAGCACACCGACGGCGGCTCGTGCGGCTTCCGGCACACCGGTTACCTGCTCGGGGTGGACGAGCGGATGCGGCCGCCCATGGAGGCGGCGGTCGCGCTCCAGCGCTCGGTCGGCATCGACACGCGGCTCGTCTCCCCGACCGACATGCGCGAGATCGAGCCGCGCCTGCGCGCGGACGATCTGGTGGCCGGCTGCTACGAGCCGGCGTCGGGCTACTGCAACCCGGTCGAGACCGCCCAGGGCTTCGCGCGGGCCGCGCGCGCGGCGGGTGCGCGCATCCTGGAAGACACCGCGGTGATCGGGCTGCTGCTGGACGGCGACCGCGTGCGTGGCGTCCGCACCAGCGCGGGCGACATCCACGCCCCGGTGGTCGTCAACGCGGCGGGCCTGTGGAGCGCGCGGGTCGCCGCCATGGCCGGGGTGGACCTGCCGATCCACGTGTGCCGCCACAAGATCAGCATCGTCGCCTGGCCCGAGGCCGATCGCCGGCCGCACCCCATGGTCTATGACTTCGTCACCAACATCTATACGCGTCCCGAGATGGGCGAGCACATCCTGGTGGGCGGGCTCGACGCCGAGGAGTCGCAGGCGAGTGCCGATCCGGACGCCTACCGCGAAGGCGTGAGCCTCGACGAGTCCACCGACGCCCTCGCCCGCGTGAGCCATCGCTTCCCCGCCCTCGCGGACGGCCACATCGCCCGCGGCTACGCGGGCTGCTTCGACGTCAGTCCCGACTGGCATCCCGTCCTCGACCGGGTCGGTCCGGAGGGCTACCACGTGGCCGCGGGCTTCTCCGGCCACGGCTTCAAGCTCTCGCCGGCGGTGGGTCACATGATGGCGACGCTCATCACCGAGGGAGCGGCCGGGCATCCCGACCTCCCCACCTTCCGCCTGGCCCGGTTCGCGGAGGGCAAGCCGATCCGAGGAACTTACGGCGACTGGCTGATGTGCTAGCGCCGTCCCGGCCCCGGCATCCCCGGCCCCCGCATCCCTGGCTGGTCGTCGGCGCGGTCTGGATCACGCTCGCGATCGCCTCCGGCCTCTACTTCTCGTTCCCCATCTTCTTCGTGGCGCTGTTCGAGGAGTTCGGCTGGTCGCGCGGGGCCACCGCGGCCGCGTTCTCGATCTCGTCGGTCGTGCAGGGCGTGCTCTCCCCGGTGGTGGGCACCCTCGTGGATCGCCTGGGGCCGCGCCGCGTGATGCTCGGCGGGGCGGGCGTGCTCGGCCTCGGGTGCGCGCTGTCGAGCCGGATCGACTCGCTGTGGTCGCTCTACCTGATCGTGGGCGTGCTGACCGCGGCGGGGGCCTGCGCGGTGAGCTGGGTCCCCGCGGGCACGCTGATCGCGCGGTGGTTCGCCGAGGGACGGGGCAGCGCGATGGGCGTGGCGTTCTCGGGCATGGGCGCCGGCGTGCTGACGGTCGGCCCGCTCGCCCAGTGGCTGATCGCCGGATACGGCTGGCGCGCCGCCTACCTCGCCCTCGGCCTGGGCACGTTGGCCGTGCTCCTGCCCCTCGTGTGGCTGGGCGTGCACGACGGGCCCGCTCTCCCCGCGCCCGCGCGCGGCGCGCGCGGGGGCGCCGTCACGTGGGGCGCGGAGATCGGCGACGCGCTGCGGACGCGCGCCTTCTGGGCGCTCTTCTTCGCCTACCTCTGCACGCCGCTCGCGGTCTTCACGGTCGTCACGCACCAGGTGGCCTTCGCGGTGGACCACGGCTTCCCGCGGCTGTTCGTCGCCTCGATCTTCGGCCTCACCGGGCTGCTCTCGGTGGTGGGCCGCATCGGCTTCGGCATCGCGGCCGATCGGATCGGGCGCGCGGCCTCGGCCACGATCTCCTACGGCTGCACCGCGGTGGGCACGCTCTGCCTGCTCGGGCTCGAGATCTGGCCGGTGGTCGCGGCGCTCTACGCGTACGCGTTCTTCTTCGGCCTGGGCTTCGGCGCCCGCGGCCCCATCATCACCGCGATGGCCTCACAGCTCTTCCCGGGGCGCTTCGGGGCCATCTACGGCTTCCTGAGCGTCGGCAACGGCATCGGGGGCGGCGTCGCCCCGTGGTTCGCGGGCTACGTGCACGACGTCACCGGGAGCTACCGGATCGCCTTCCTGATCTCGGTCGGCTTCTGCGCGGTGGGCGCGACCTGCTTCTGGCTCGCGCGCCCTCCGCGCGATACGCTATGATCCGGCCGATGCGCCTGCCGGGTCGGGTCGCGGCAATCACCGGAGGCGCGCTCGGGATCGGGCGCGCGACCGCGCTCGTCTTTGCCGAGGAAGGCGCGCGCGTCGTGCTCGGCGACATCCAGCTCGAGCCCGCCGAGGCAGTGGCGCAGGAGATCCGCGCGCGGGGCGGCCAGGCCATCGCGGTCGGCCTCGACGTGGGCGACGCCGCCGCCGTGCAGGCCTTCGTCGATCGCGTCGTCGCGGAGTTCGGCCGGCTCGACGTCATGTTCGCCAACGCGGGGATCGCGCACTCGGCGCCGTTCCTGGAGCACCCCGAGGCCCAGTGGCACCGGGTCCTGCGCGTCAACCTGACCGGCGTCTTCCTCTGCTGCCAGGCCGCCGCGCGCCAGATGGTCACGCAGGGCGGCGGCGGCCGGATCATCACCACCGCGTCGATCAACGGCTTCCGCGGCGTGGAGAACCTGGTCGGCTACAACGCGGCCAAGGCCGGCGTCATCGAGATGACCCGCACCATGGCGGTCGAGCTGGCGCAGCATCGCATCGCAGTGAACGCGATCGCCCCCGCCCAGATCGACACCCGGCTCACGCGGAGCCTGCCCGAGACCGCGCGGCAGCGGCGGGTGGAGCGCATCCCGATGGGGCGCTTCGGCGAGCCCGAGGAGGTGGCCCGGGTCGCGCTCTTCCTCGCCTCCGACGACGCCAGCTACGTCACCGGCCACACCCTCGCGGTGGACGGCGGCTACCTGGCCGGCGGCCTCTGGTCGGGCGTGCCGGGCAGCCCGCCTCCCCGCGGCACGCCGGGCTAGCCCCTCCCTCCCCCGGCCGAGCCGTCCGACGCCCGATGGACCACGCCCTGAGCGACGTCACCGTGCTCGACCTCGGGCAGGTCATCGCGATGCCGTTCTGCACCATGCTGCTCGCCGACCTCGGCGCGCGGGTGATCAAGATCGAGTCGCCCGAGCGCGGCCGCGAGCGCGTGTCCCTCGGCGTGAAGCGGCGCCGCGATGGCGTCGAGGAGCGGGTGCCCGCGGCCCAGTACCGCGATCGCAACAAGCTCGGCGTCACCCTCGAGCTGAAGACGCCGGCCGGCCTCGAGCTCTTCCGCGAGCTGGTGCGGCACGCCGACGTGGTCACCGAGAATTTCAGCGTCGGCACGATGGCGCGGCTCGGTCTCGGCTACGAGGAGCTGCGCCGCATCAATCCCGGGCTGATCTACGCCTCGATCACCGCGTTCGGCCAGACCGGACCCTACGCGCCCCAGCGCGGCTACGACATGCTCGCGCAGGCGATCAGCGGGTACATGAGCATCACCGGCTATCCCGACGGCCCGCCCACCCGGTCCGGCCAGTCCATCTCCGACTACTACGCCGGGATGCTGTGCGCCTTCAGCATCGTCTCCGCGCTGCACTACCGGCAGCGCACCGGGAAGGGGCAGCACATCGACCTGGCGCTGCTCGACAGCCTGCTGGTCGCGCTGGACAACCTCGGGGAGCGCTACACGGTGGGCGGCGAGATCCTCACCCGCGCGGGCAACGTCTCGTTCGCGGGCTCGGCGACCGGCGTCTACGCGACGGCCGACGGCCACGTGGCCATCGCCGCCGCCGCGAGCAATGCGATCTGGGCCCGCTTCTGCGCGGTCATCGGGCGGGACGAGCTGACGCGCGCGCCCACGTTCGCCACCGCGGCGGCGCGGCGCGACCGGCGCGACGAGATCGCGGCGATCATCCAGCGGTGGACCGGCGCCCGCACGAAGGCCGAGGTCGTCCAGGCCCTGACGACCGCCGGCGTGCCGGCCGCCCCGGTCAACAACGTGGCGGAGATGGTCGCCGATCCCCAGGTGCGGGCGCGCGAGATGTTCGTCCAGCGCGACCATCCCATCTACGGTCCCCTGACCACGACCGGGACGCCGCTCAAGCTCTCGGAGACTCCGGGCCGGATTCGCCGGCTTGCGCCAATGCCGGGCGAGCACAACACGGAGGTCTTCGTCGATCTCCTGGGCCACTCGCCCGCCGACCTCGAGCGGTGGCGCGCCGAGGGCGTGATCTGACCGGGCGCGACCTCAGCCCATCGGATCCACGTCGGGGAAGCCCAGCAGGATCTGGCCGAGCCGCTCGTAGGCCGAGTCGCTCACCATCAGGTGCTGCGCCGCCGCGTTGATGTCGCGCAGACACCGCTGCAGCACCCCGGCGCGGTAGAGGGCGCCGCCGCCCGCCGCGCGAAAGAGCCCGGTCACGACCTCCACCGCGGTCTCGGTCGCGTAGGTCGCCACGCTCCGCAGCT
>CAMLFJ010000027.1 GCA_946479205.1 uncultured bacterium
CGGCGGCCAGCGCCGCGTAGTAGCCGCCGGAGGCGCCCACGTCCATGATGGCCGCGATCACCGGCACCTTCTTGCGCGTCTTGAAGGCGAGTAGCTCGTGGTAGAGGATGTCGGAGGCGGTGATGGTGCCGCCCGGGCTATTGATTCGCACGATGAGCGCCTTCACGCGCTCGTCGTCCTCCGCCTTCCGCAATTCCTCGCGCACCCGGGCCAGCAGTGGGACCTTCGGGGGCGGTGCGCCGATCGAGAAGCTCGCCACATCCTCGGCGAGCATGCCCGACAGGTCCAGGAGCACGATCTTGCTTGTGCCCTTGCCTTCCACGGTCTCTTCTTCGAGCGGGCGGATCTTGGGCTGGAGGTCGAGCGTGATGAGGGAGCAGCCGGACAGGGCGACCAGGCTGGCGAGCGCGAGCGCGGCGAGGCGTGGCATGCCTGCAGTATACGGCCGGGGCGGCCGCGACGAGCCGAAGCTCAGCGGCGGTGGTACTCCGGGCAGACCCCCTCGGCCATGCGCGCGAGCTGGTCGAGCATGCGATCCGGCGGACACAGCGGGCGCAGGATGAACTTCGACGCGCCCGCCTTCACGTACTCCTCGACGCGGTCGAGCAGGTGGTCCACCGGCCCGAAGGCGGTGCACTGCCGCATGGTCGCCTCGTCCACCCGCCCGCGCGGGATATAGGGCTGGGCCATCGCGAGCGCGGCGTCCTCGGTGTCCGCAATGGCGAAGTTGATCAGGGTCCCGAAGTGATCCTCGGGCACCTGACGGCCCGCCGCCGCCGCGAGCTCCTGCACCTTCTGGACGCCCGCGCGCAGCTCCTCGGGGGTGATGAAGGAGGGGATCCAGCCGTCGCCGAGCCGGGCGGTGCGGCGCATGGCCGCCTCACTCTTGCCGCCGATCCAGATGGGCGGGGGCGTCTGCCACGGCTTGGGGAAGACCGAGATGCGATCGAGCTTGTAGAACTGGCCCTGCCACGTCACCTCGTCCTGCGTCCACAGCAGGCGCAGCACGTGGATGGCCTCGTCGGTGCGCCGGCCGCGCTCCGCGAACGACACCCCGGAGGCCTCGAACTCGCGCGGCAGCTCCACGCCCACCCCGACCGCGGGGAAGAGGCGGCCCTGCGACAGCCAGTCCACCGTGGCCATCTCCTTGGCCGCCACGACCGGGGTGCGGTAGGGCAGGACGACCACGCTCGGCCCGAACTTGAGCCGCGTCGTGCGGGCCGCGATGGCGGCGAGCGTCGTCATCACCTCGGGGACCGGTACCGGGGACGACAGGCGATCGGAGAGCCAGATCGAGTCCACGTCGCTCCGCTCGAGCTGATCGCAGAGCGTCCACAGGAAGGTCGCGCCCTCGCGGCCGGCCGGCCACGGGCCCGGCATGATGCCGATCCGGTACTTGATCGCCATGCAGCGGCATCGTACGCGCCGGTCCCCGGGCCCGTCAAGGCACGCGGCCGGCGAAGTTGACAGAAAGGCCCCCGACGCGTCAGGGTCAATGCATGAGCGGTCACGATCGGCGGGCGTTTCCGAGAGCGACGGCGGCCTGGGCGGCCACGGTGGAGACGGCCGAGGGCCGGGTGGTGTCCGGGGAGGTGGTCAACCTGAGCCTGTCGGGCATGAAGGTGCGGTCGGCCAGCCAGGCGCCGGTCGGCAGCATCGTGACGGTGCGCGTGACGCTCCCGGGCGCGGCCGGCCGGATGGAGATGGTGGGCACCGTGGTGCGGCGCGACAGCGAGAGCATCGGGGTCGCGTTCCTCAAGAAGTCGGACTCGCCCGCCGGCCGACTCACGTCGTTCGTCTCCCGCGGGGACACCCGCCGGCGCTTCCCCCGGGTGCTGGTCTCGCTGCCGATCCGCGTCGAGGGCGGCTCGGAGGGCACGGCCCTCGGGCACACCGTGGACCTGAGCGCGTCCGGCGGGCGCGTGACCACCGACACCCCGCTGGTGGAGGGGGACGTGGTGGTGCTGGAGTTGCCGGAGCGCTCCGGCCTCGACCGCCTCCGCCTGCCCGCGCTCGTCTGGGAGTCGTACGGAGACGGCGCGGTGCTCGTGTTCGCCAACGTGGGGGCGAAGGAGTTCACGCGGCTGCAGGAGTATCTCGCGAGCTGCCAGACGCGCGGCTCGCGGCCAAGTTCCGTTTGACAGCCCCGGGGGCGCCGCATAGAATGAACGGCGGTTCACCTCCTGTCATGCGCGATCCCGACAAGCCCCAGCAGATCATCGAGGCCGCCGTTCGGGTCTTCGCGCGCAAGGGCTACTTCAACTCGCGGGTCTCCGATGTCGCGCGCGAGGCCGGGATCGCGGCCGGTACCATCTATCTGTACTTCAAGACCAAGGAAGACATTCTCATCACGCTCTTCCGCGAGAAGATGTCGGTCTTCGTCTCGTCCATGCGGCGCGCGATCGCCGACGAGCCCGACGCGGTGGCCAAGGTGCGCCGGCTGGTCCATCTGCATTTCGAGATGCTGGAGGGCGACCCGGACCTCGCGGAGGTCGTGCAGGTCGAGCTGCGCCAGGGCCAGAAGTTCTTCCGCGGGGCCTCGAGCCAGGAGGTCGCCGCGTACTTCGCGCTGATCGGCTCGGTCCTGGAGGAGGGCGTGGGCCAGGGGCACTTCAAGTCCGACCTGCCCGTCAAGGTCGCCACCAAGATGCTGTTCGGCGCCATGGACCAGATGGCCACGTCCTGGGTGCTGGGCAAGCGCGGTTACCGGCTCGTGGACACCGCGCCCGCGGTCGCCGACCTGTTCCTGCAGGGCGTCGCGGCCCGCCGCTAGTCCCCCGAGAGGAGATCCGTCCGATGGCGTACGAGACCCTGATCCTGAGCCGCGAGGAGCGCGTCGCGATCATCACCCTCAACCGGCCCCCCGCCAACGCGATCAGCGAGGCGCTCATGCGCGAGCTGAACGCGGCCCTGTCCGAGCTGGAAGGCGACGACGGCGTGCGCGCGGTGATCATCACCGGGGCGGGCGACAAGATCTTCTGCGCGGGGGCGGATCTGGGCTCGGCCTTCCAGGGCGCCGACGTCGGCGCGTTCATCCGCTTCGGCAACAGCGTGGTTCGCCGCATCGAGCGGTTTCCCAAGCCGGTGGTCGCGGCGATCAACGGGCACGCGCTCGGCGGCGGCTGCGAGATCGCGATGGGCTGCCACATCCGCATCTTGAAGGAGACCGCGCGGATGGGGCAGACCGAGTCCAATCTCGGCATCACCCCCGGCTTCGGCGGCACCCAGCGCTACCCGCGGCTGATGGGGCGCGGCCTCGCGCTCGAGCACCTGATCCTCGGCACCCAGGTCTCGGCCCAGGAGTGCTACCGCACCGGGCTGGTGAACCGCCTCTCGAAGGAAGGCGAGACCCTCGACGACGCGAAGACGATGGCCCGCGAGCTGGCCAAGCGGCCGCCCATCGCGACCCGGCTCATCATCGAGGCGGTGGACGACGGCATCCACGCCCCGATGGATACCGCGATCGAGATCGAGGTGCGGGCGTTCCTCCAGACGCTCAGGACCGAGGACGCGGCCGAGGGCATCCAGGCCTTCTTCCAGAAGCGCCCCGCCGACTTCAAGGGCCGCTAGCGCGTGGATCTCGGCATCGCGGGCAAGACCGCCCTCGTCACCGGGGGCGCGCGGAGCCTGGGCAAGCAGGACTGCCTGACCCTCGCCGCGGAGGGCTGCCGGGTCATCGTGCTCGACCTCAACGGGGAGGGAGCGGCGGAGACCGCGAAGGAGATCACGGAGGCGGGCGGCTCCGCGCGCGGCTACGCCGCCGACATCACCGAGCGGGCGGCGCTGGCCGAGGTCCTGCGTCGAGCCGAGAGCGAGGTGGGCCCGATCGACATCTGCGTGAACAACGCGGGATGGATCTACACGATGGGCCAGCTCAAGGACACCGCGGACGACGACTGGGATCTCAATCTGCGCATCAATCTCACCGGCACCTTCAACGTGACCAAGGCGGTGTTCCCCGGGATGCGCGCGCGGCGGTGGGGCCGTGTGATCTGCATGGCCTCGATCGCGGGCCTGATGGGGGGTTTCGGCCAGGCCGCCTACGCGACGAGCAAGATGGGGGTGATCGGGTTCGCCCGGTCGGTCGCGCTGGAAGGGGCGCGGTACAATGTGACGTCCAACGTGATCGCGCCCGGCATCGTGGGGCCGAACGCGAATCTGTCGCCGTTGTACGAGCGCATGGTCAAGCGGGTGGCCATGCAGCGGGAGGGGCAGCCCGAGGACATCGCCGGCGCGATCGCGTTCCTGTGCTCGGAGCGGGCGCGCTACATCACGGGGGCCGTGCTCACCGTCACCGGGGGCATGGATCTCTTCACGTTCTAAACGTCCAGGTTCCAGAGAGGAGAAGGAGACGCGCCATGCCGACAGTCAAGGAGACCTTCGACAACATGGCCTCCCGGTTCCGCGCCGAGAAGGCCGCCGGGGTGAACGCCACCATCCAGTACGACATCACCGGGGACCAGGGCGGGACGTGGAACGCGGTCATCAAGGACGGCGCCTGCAACGTCAGCCCGGGCGCGGCTGCGAGCCCGAATCTCACGCTCACGATGTCCTCCCAGGACTGGCTCGACATGACCGGGGGCAAGCTCTCCGGGCAGATGGCCTTCATGTCCGGCAAGCTGAAGCTCAAGGGGGACATGGGCCTCGCCATGAAGGTGGGAAGCCTGTTCCAAGTCTGAGGAGACTCCCGCGATCCGCCCCGGCCCGCTCCGCCCTCCGCTGGAGGAGCGGGCCGGGGGCCCCCTGGAACGAGGGTTGACGCGAAGCGTCACGCGGGCGTACGATGAGGGAGCCATGAAAGACGAGCTCTTCACGATGATGGGAGAGATGCAAGCGATGTCGCCGGAGATGCTGGCGCGGATGCGAGAGGAGGCGAACCGGAACCTCCTCCGCATGAAGCACTTCGGCGAGATGGTGATGAACCCCAAGGAGCCGAAGGTCGGGCCCACGCCCCGGCAGGAGATCTTCCGCACCAACAAGTCGAGGCTCTGGCGGTACGAGTCCCGTCGCACCATCCGGACTCCGCTGCTCTTCGTCCCCAACCTCGGCATCAGCCGGCCGTACATCTTCGACCTGATGCCCAAGGGCTCGTTCATCGAGCACATGACGCAGCAGGGTTTCGACTTCTACCTGGTGGACTGGGGGGTGTTCGGCGAGGAGGACAACGGGCTCACCGTCGAGGACGCGGTGACCAAGATCCTGCCCCGGCTGGCCCGGAAGGCGCTGGAGTCCTCGGGCGCCTCCGAGATGTCGGTGCTCGGCTACTGCATGGGCGCGCCGCTCTCGGCCAGCTTCGTCGCGACACACCCGGAGTTCCCGCTCAAGAACTACATCAACATGGCGGGCCCCATCGACTTCGCGCACGTCGGCCTCTTCGGCAAGTGGCTCGATCCGCGCTACTTCGACGTGGACAAGTACGTCGACACCCTGGGGACCATCCCGGCCGAGATGGTCAAGATGGGCTTCAAGCTGCTCAAGCCCACCATGGACACCAGCACGAACCTGAACCTCTGGTGGAACCTCTGGAATCCGGACTATGTGTCCGGCTTCAACGCGCTCAACAAATGGGCGAATGAGTACCTCCCGTTT
This sequence comes from uncultured bacterium, assembly GCA_946479205.1. Next base: position 5,590 of record CAMLFJ010000027.1, read on the forward strand.
CCGGGCGAGTTCTTCCGGCAGTGGGTGCGGGACTTCTACCAGCAGAACAAGCTGATCAAGGGCGAGCTCATGATGGCGGGCCGGCGCGTGGACCTGCGCGAGATCCGCTGCCCGGTGCTCGCGGTCGGGGCCAAGGAGGACAACATCGCGCCGCCCGCGTGCGTCAAGCCGCTGATCGACGCGGTGAGCACGCGCGACAAGGAATACGTGGAGCTGCCGGGTGGGCACATCTCGCTGATCGCCGGACGCGGCGCCTCGGTGCATTGCTGGCCGAAGGTGGCGTCCTGGCTGGCCGCGCGCTCGTAGGGCGCGGCCGAGGAGCGTCGTCATGGCTGACAACACCAGTCAACAGCTGCTCGACATGTGGAAGCGCCAGGTGGAAGAGGGCACGCAGGCGTGGCTCCGCATGATGGGGCAGGCGCAGGCCCCGACCGCCATGCCCAACATGGCGATGGATCCGCAGGCCTTCTGGCGGCCGTTCATGGACCAGGGCATGGCCGCCTGGTCGAAGGTCATGACGCAGGGGACGGCTCCCTCGCCGGACCTGATGGCCCAGTGGAAGCAGTTCCTCGACCAGTGGATCGCCGCGTGGTCCCGTGTGCTCGAGCAGGCCATGGGCACCGACAACTTCGCCCAGCTCATGGGCAAGCAGCTCGAGGGCTTCCTGAACGTGTCCGCGCCCATCAAGAAGGCGGCCGAGCAGCAGATCGACGCCTCGCTGGCCGGGCTCGGCATTCCCTCGCGCGGCCAGGTCACCGCGCTGGCCCGGCACATGGCGCAGGTCGAGGAGAAGATCGACGCGCTCGAGGACAAGCTGGACCGCGTGCTCCGGCGCCTGGACGCGGGCGGGGCGCCCCGGACGGAGCGGGCATGATCGGGATCACGATCGACGCGATCGCGGTCGGGGACAGCGCCCAGATCACCCGCCGCGTGACCGACGGCGACATCGCGGCGTTCGTGGACGCGGTGGGCGACCACAATCCAGTTCACGCGGACCGCGAGTACGCGGCCACCACCGCGTTCAAGGAGCCGATCGCGCCGGGGATCTGGACCGCCGGGCTCGTCTCGGCGGTCATCGGCACCCGGCTGCCCGGACCCGGGGCGATCTACCTCTCGCAGGACCTGAAGTTTCTCAAGCCGGTGAAGGCGGGGGACTCGATCTCGGCCCGCGTCGAGGTCCTCGAGGTCCACCGCGAGCGGAACCGGATCCGGCTCCGCACCGTGTGCACGAACCAGCGCGCGGAAGACGTGCTCACCGGCGAGGCGGTGGTGATGCCGTCCCGCACCCCGGTCGTGTACTCGCGTCCGGTCGGGTCGATGAACGCGATGGCGCTCTGGACGCTCCAGCCGCTGGCGTGGATGGCCCAGGGCGCGGCGATCTGGGGCATGCTCGGCCTCTCCGCGCTCGCGGTTGCCGCGCCCGGCGTGGATCCGCGCCCGCGTCCCCGGTAAGTCCTGCGCCGCGCGCGGCGCGCCCGCGCCGCGGGCTCGCCTTGTGGGGGTCTGGACCCGGTGCTAGACTGATTTTCGCCATGGCGTATGTCATCAAGCGTTACTCCAATCGCAAGCTCTACGACACGCAGGAGAGCCGCTACGTCACGCTGGAGGAGCTCGAGGAGCTGATCCGGGCCGGCCGCGAGATCTCGGTGGTGGACGTGTCCACCGGCGAGGATCTCACCTCGGTCACCTTGGCCCAGATCATCCTGGAGAACGAGCGCAATCACCGGGCCGCGCTGCCCACCGTCTTCCTCCACCAGCTCATCAAGCACGGCGAGGCCTGGCAGGACTTCGTGCAGAAGTCGCTGCGCTCGAGCCTGGAAGGGCTCATGACCAGCCAGCGTGAGGCCGACCGGGTGCTGCGGGAGTGGGCGTCGCGCGCCGGGTGGCTCACCGCCACCGGGCCCGAGCCGACCGCCAAGGCCGAGAAGCGGGCGGAGCCCGCCGAGGCAGACGCGCTACGCGAGGAAGTGTCGGTGCTGCGGGAGCAGCTGCGCACACTCGAGGAGCGGCTCGAGAAGAAGCGCGAGAAGTAGCCGCCCCGGCCGCGGGTCGGGGCCGACCCGCGGCCGGGAGCGCGCTACGCGAGCGGGGTGTAGAGGGTCTGCACCTTCCCGGCGAGCTGGGTGAAGGTGGCCTGGATCTCCTTGCCGGTGTGCTCGGCGGTCACCTGCATCCGCTCCGCCGAGCGGGACACGGCCTGCGCGGTGCCCTCGAAGAGCTTGAAGGTCCGCTGCGCGCTCTCCACCGACTCCAGCACGCCCTTCTCGTAGAAGTGCAAGGGATCGCGCGGCGCCTCCTGCATCTCGTCCTGCCGCCGCAGCACGTAGGACTGCCCTTCCTTCACCGCCTCGACCGCGGAGGACTGCAGCTCCGCGTAGAGCCGCACGCCTTCCTTCGCGGTGCTGGCCGAGAGATCCACGAGCTCGCGGAGCACCTTCTGATTCGCGTCCGCCATGAGCGAGAAGGCCTCCACGGTGCGGCTCGTGAGCTGGGCCAGGAAGTCACTGGACTGAAGCAGGGGATTCGTCGTCATCGTTCGCTCCTTGGTATCGGGTTGATCGGGCTACAGCTGCGAGGATAACGCGCTGCGTAACGTCGGTCAAGAATTTTATTGCGCCGCGTCATCTCCGGCATGATATACGAGTGTCTCCAGCTGGAGGCATCTCCGTAACCCATCGAAAAACATGACACTAGCGCGCCTGGCCGAGGACGGCCTCGACAAGTACGGGGAGTACGTGGCCCTCGCCTTCGAGGGGCGGCAATACACCAACCTGGACCAGCAGCGCTCCGGGTCCCGACTCGCCCACACGCTCCGGCGCCTGGGCGTGCTGCCCGGCGATCGCGTCGTCGTCATGCTCCCGAACTGCCCCGAGGTCATCCAGAGCTACGGCGCGATCCTCAAGTGCGGGGCGGTCATCGTGCCGGTCATCTTCCTGCTCGGCGACAAGGAGGTGGCCCACATCGTGGCCGACTCCGAGGCCAAGGTGGTGATCACCTCCACCGACATGCTGTGGAAGGTGGAGGGACAACTCGGCGTCCTGCCCACGCTCCACCACGTGCTGCTGGCCGACGGGGGCGGCGACGGCCGGACGCGCTCGCTCGCGGAGGAGACCGCGGGCGAGTCGGCGACCTTCACCGCGGCGGAGCGCGCGGCGGACGACCTCGCGGTCATCCTCTACACCTCCGGAACGACGGGAGTGCCCAAGGGCGTGGCGCTGTCCCACGCCAATCTGGAGTCCAACGCGCGCGCGGCCGCCTCGCTCAACGAGCTGGGGCGTGACGACTGGGCGGTGGCGGTGCTGCCGCTGTCGCACTCCTACGGCCTCACCGTGATGAACGCGGGGCACATCCTGGGCTCGCGGGCGGCCCTGCTGCGCTGGTTCCATCCGGAGGCCGTGCTCCAGGCGATCCAGGAGTTCCGGGCGGTCTCGATGTCCGCGGTGCCGACCATGCTCATCTATCTCCTCAACTATCCCGATGCGGAGCGATTCGACACGTCGTCCATGCGGGCGTGGGGGTCGGGCGCGGCGCCGCTGCCGGTCGAGATCGTCGAGCCCTTCGAGAAGAAGTTCGGCGGGCGCATCCTCGAGGGCTACGGCCTCACCGAGGCCTCGCCGGTGGTGTCGGCGCACCGCCTCTCGGGGCCGCGGAAGCTCGGCTCGGTCGGGCGGGCCATCCCCGGGGTGACCATCTCGATCCAGGATGACGACGACCGGCCGCTGCCCGTCGGGGAGATCGGGGAGGTCTGCGTGCGGGGAGCCAACGTGATGACCGGCTACTACCGCAGCCCCGAGGAGACCGCCCGCACGGTGCGGGGCGGGTGGCTCCACACCGGGGACATGGGCCGGCTGGACGCGGACGGGTTCCTCTTCATCGTCGAGCGCAAGAAGGACCTGATCATCCGTGGCGGCTTCAACATCTATCCCCGCGAGGTCGAGGAGGTGCTGTACGCGCATCCGCAGGTGGCGGAGGCCGCGGTGGTCGGCATGAAGGACCCGTTGATGGGCGAGGACGTGGTGGCGTTCGTGGTGCAGAAGGACGGTCCGCGCGCCTCCGCCGAGGAGATCGCCGCGTTCTGCGAGACCCGGCTGGCCCGCTTCAAGTGCCCGAAGCAGATCCGCTTCGTGGATTCGCTGCCCAAGAGCCCGATCGGCAAGATTCTCCGCAAAGAGCTCCGCACACAGGTGTGAGGAGGAAAACCATGGCCCACGACACTCTCGCGAGCATGTTCTGGAACCGGGTCGAGCGCGACGGCGATCGCGTGGCGCAGCGGTACAAGGCCGGCGGGGTTTGGCACCCGCTCAGCTGGCGCCAGGTCGGCGAGGTGGTGCGCGAGCTGGCCACCGGCCTGCTCGTCCTCGGCCGCCGGAAGGACGACGCGGTCGGCATCCTCTCGGCGAGCCGCGCGGAATGGGTGCAGGCCGACTTCGCGATCTTCTCGGCGGGATGCCGCACGATCCCGATCTATCCGACCTATCCGCCGGACCTGATCCAGTACCTCGTCAATGACGCGGGGATCAAGACCCTCTTCGTGGAGGACGCGGGCCAGCTCGCCAAGGTGCTCGAGGTGCAGGGCAAGCTGGACGGGCTTGAGCAGATCGTGGTGATGCAGGGCTACCAGGGCGAGGCGTCGCCGCGGATCATGACCTGGGACGAGCTGCGCCGGCAGGGGCGCGACAACGTGGAGCGCCTGAAGAGCGACCTCGCGGGACGGGTGGCCGCGGTCCGGCCGGAGGACATCGCGACCATCGTCTACACCTCCGGCACCACCGGGCCGCCCAAGGGCGTCGTGCAGACCCACGGCAACCACATCTCCACGCTGGAATCCGCGGCCAAGATGGACACCATCGAGGACGGGGCGACCCACCTGCTGTTCCTGCCCCTCGCGCACTCTTTCGCCCGCCTCGAGTCGTTCCTCGGCGTGCACCGGGGGCTCGTCACCGCCTTCGCGGAGAACATCGACAAGCTCCGCGACAACCTGCCCGAGGTGAAGCCGGACTTCATCTGCAGCGTGCCCCGGGTGTTCGAGAAGGTCTACGCGGGCGTCATCGCCAAGGCGGAAGCGGGCTCGCCGATCAAGAAGAAGATCTTCCACTGGGCGCTCGGGGTGGGCCGGGAGGTCTCGCGCCTCCAGCAGGCGCGCAAGCCGGTGCCGGGCGGGCTCGCCTTCAAGTATCGCCTCGCCCACAAGCTCGTGTTCTCGAAGCTCCAAGGGGCCCTCGGTGGCCGGCTGCGCTTCGCGGTCTCGGGGGGCGCGCCGCTCTCCAAGGAGATCGCGGAGTTCTTCCACGCCGCGGGCATCCTGATCCTGGAGGGCTACGGCCTCACCGAGACCTGTCCGTCGCTTACCTTCAACCGGCTCCAGCACTTCAAGTTCGGATCGGTGGGGCAGGCGCAGCCCGGGATCGAGGTCAAGATCGCGGCGGACGGCGAGATCCTCGGCCGGGGCGGCAACATCGCGAAGGGCTACTTCAAGAAGCCGGAGGCCACCGCGGAGGTGTTCCTCGCCGACGGCTGGTTCGCCACCGGCGACATCGGCCGATTCGACGAGGACGGGTTCCTCTACATCACCGACCGGAAGAAGGATCTCATCGTGACCGCGGGCGGGATGAACATCGCGCCGCAGAACATCGAGAACCTGCTCAAGGGCGATCCGTTCATCAGCCAGGCGATGGTGCACGGCGACAAGCGCCCGTACCCGGTGGCCATCCTCACCCTGAATCCGGAGGAGCTCGCGAAGTTCGCCAAGGAGCAGGGGATCCTCAACACGGAGCCCGCGGCGCTCGCCAAGCACCCGAAGGTGGTCGAGCGGGTGGCCCGCATCGTGGAAACGCGCAACGGCGAGCTCCAGTCCTACGCCAAGGTCAAGAAGTTCGCGATCCTGCCCGGTGACTTCACGGTGGAGAACGGCCTGCTCACGCCCACCCTGAAGGTCAAGCGCCGGATCATCACGGACCAGCACCGGGAGCTGCTCGATTCCCTCTACCGATAGTCCGGCCCCGGCCGCCCCGCGTCTCGACGGCCGCGTGGCCGTCGTCACCGGGGCCAGCCGCGGGCTCGGGCGCGCGATGGCGGTGGCACTGGCGGAGGCCGGCGCCGATGTGGCGGTGGCCGCGCGCGCCCGGCCCGACCTCGAGGAAACCGCGAGGTTGATCGGCGCGACCGGCCGGCGCGCCATCGTGGTGGAGACGGACGTCACCGCCTATCCACAGGTGGAGACGCTGGTGCGCCGCACCATCGCCGAGCTGGGCGGCCTGCACGTGGTGGTGAACAACTCCGGGATCGCGCGGGTGGCCCCGGTGGCCCAGATGTCGCCGGAGGACTTTCGCGCCACCCTCGAGGTCAACCTGGTCGGCGTCTTCAACGGCTGCCGGGCCGCCGCCGCGCATCTCCTGGCCCAGAAGGCCGGGAAGATCATCAACATCTCCTCGGTGCTGGGCCAGGTGGGCCTGCCCGGCTACAGCGCCTACGCGGCGTCGAAGAGCGGGGTGATGGGGTTCACCCGCGCGCTCGCCGCGGAGTGGGCGCGCCACGGAATCCAGGTCAACGCGATCGCGCCCGGCTGGTTCGTCACCGAGATGAACGCGGACGCGTTCGCGGACGAGCGCACGCGCGAGCGGCTGCTCCGGGACGTGCCGCTCCGGCGGACCGGCCGCATCGACGAGATCGGCCCGCTCGCCGTCTACCTGGCCTCCGCCGCCTCCGACTTCATGACCGGCCAGACCCTGTTCCTCGATGGCGGCCACTCGGCGGTCTGAGGCCGGACGCGTCGCGCTCCACGCGTGCGAGATCCCGCCGGGTTGATTGCCCGAAGGCGGGCGCTAGGCTCCCGCCTCCGGCGGGAGCGACTCCCAGAACCGCCGCTCGGCTTCGCGCGGGGCGGCTTCCACGCGGCACTGCCGGTCGAGGATCATCGTGCGGCGCCGGGCCGTGTCGTAGGCCGGCCAGTCGCCGATGCCCGGGTGCCCCGGCCGTCCGGTGCGCGCGAAGGCGATCCACGCGTCCTGGATCTGCCCGGCCAGCGCGTGCGCCGCCGGCCCCTTGCCGGTGAACGGACGGATGAGCGGATGCTCGAAGGTGCCGAAGAGAAAGGGCAGCTCGAGCGCGTGACAGGCGCCGAAGAGCCCGCCCATCGCGGGTGAGGGCCACGTGAAGAGGTAGGCGTAGGTCTCGGGCTGATGCGCCGCCTGCAGTCCGGCGAGCCGCATCGCGGGGTGCCGCATGGTCCGATCGGACTCGATGGCGAACCACAGGTCGCCCGGCTCGGCGCGCTCGCCGCGGGCGGCCCGCGCGTCCCGGTAGACCGCGATGGCCCGCCGCGCCGCCTCCGTCCCGCCGGGAATCGCCTCCGCGCACCGGGCGAGGAGCTGGGCCTCGTCGAGCGTGGTCGCCTCCGGATCCAGCGGGGCGAAGAGCCGGGCCTCGTCCAGGTTGGTGCCGATCAGCAGCGAGATGCCGCGGGCCTCTCCATCGCGGATCGCGGCGAGGGGATCGCGGGGGATCACGTCGCCGTCGATCACCGGCTGGAAGGGCAGGCCGCGGGTGCGCAGCGCGCGGAGCGCGGCCATGTCCGGCGTGGCGGGAGCGCGGCGCCTCTCTCCGCGCCGCCGGAGCAGACTCAGCAGCCCGCGCGAGATCGGCGTGACGACGCCGCCGAAGCGGCGGCGCGCCAGCGAGAGGCCGAGAAAGGCGGCGCCCGCCGCGCGCTGGCCGGCGGGGGAGAGCGTGCCGAGGACGTGGTGCTCGCCCAGCAGGAGATCCATGAAGAGGCGCCGCTGGGCCGCGAGCAGGCGCGCGGGGTCGGCGGCGCGCAGCTCTTCCGGCGAGCCCACCCCGATGTCCGCGAGCACCCGATCGGTGAGACGCGCGGCGACGTCGCGCGGCC
>CAMLFJ010000028.1 GCA_946479205.1 uncultured bacterium
CCCCGACCTGGTACAAGATGCCGGCCTACCGCTCGCGCGCGGTCAGCGAGCCGCGCGCGCTCCTGGGCGAGATGGGGCTCGCGATCGATCCGCGGCGCGAGATCCGGGTGTGGGACTCGAGCGCGGAGATGCGCTACATGGTGCTGCCGCAGCGGCCGGCCGGCACCGGCGCGCTCGGCGAGGCGGAGCTGGTGCCCCTGATCACGCGCGACGCGCTGATCGGGGTGGCCGACGTGCGGCCGCCCGCGCCCGCCGCCCGCTGAGACGGCGCGACCTCCCGTGTACGAGCGGCGACGCAACATCGTGGTGCGGCGCGACGGCCGCCGCGTCAACGTGGCCCGCTTCCGCGGGCAGCTCTTCGTGTGCGCCACCGGCTGCTGCTGCGGCCGCACCGAGGACGGCTTCGCCCCGGTGCCGACCGAGACCTTCCACCGCGAGTGGGAGCGGCGGCGGCTGCGCAACATCATCCACCTCACGATCGGCGGCTGCCTCGGGCCCTGTGCGCTCGCCAACGTGGCGCTCCTGCTCTTCGACGGCCAGGCCCAGTGGTTCCACTCGATCGATTCGGACGCGCTCGCGGTCGCGCTCTACGATCACGTCGAGGCCATGCTGGACGCCGACGGCGGCCTGCCACCGCCGCCCGCGCTCGCCCCCTACCAGTTCACCGCGTCCGCCTGGCAGCCGCGTCCCGACGGCCAGCCGGTGGACGATGCGCGGCTCTGGCGCGGACGCGCCGCCCACGCCTGCGAGTCCGTGCCCTCGGGGATGACCGCCGAGGGGCAGGCCCTCACGGTGGACCGGGTCGTCGCGGTGATGGAGGGCCAGGCCGCCCTGCCGCGCAAGAACGGCGAGCTGGTCTTCGAGGAGCCCTGGCAGGGCCGCGTCTTCGGCATGGCGGTGGCTCTCCACGAGCGCGGCCTCTTCGAGTGGGAGGAGTTCCGCCAGACCCTCATCGCCCAGATCGCTGCCGCGGAAACCCGCCCCGCCCCCTTCGTCTACTACGAGATCTGGCTCCAGACCTTCGAAGACCTGCTAGCCCGCAAGCACCTCGTCACCGCCACCGAGCTCGACGAGACGACATACCAGTTCGAATTCGGCGAACGCGACGACGTGTTCTAGCTCGGAAGGGGCATCAGCGGTAGCGCGCGTCATCGCGCACTGATCCGGACGCATAGGCCGGGGGCGCGGGGCGGGGGGCCCTCCCGGGAACCGTGTCTTCTGCGCGCAGGCGAAGCGCAGCGCCCCCATCTCGTGGCACGTCAGAGAGCCCACGCGCGCCCGCGACTCAGCGTGTTCCCGGGAGGGCCCCCCGCCCCGCGCCCCCGGCCGACGGGCGCCGCGACGACCACGGAGGCGAGGAGAGCTACGGCGAAGCGGAAGCGGCGGCGGGAGTGGGCGCGGGTGAGGTGAGGCCGTCGAGCGCGGGCATGAGCAGCCCGGTCACACGCACCGGCAGCGCGCTCGTGAAGTGGAATCGCGCGGCCTCGGGGCCCGGCACGTACGCGGTGACGGTGCCGAAGTACCGGCTGTCGAGCATGAAGACGAAGGTGGCCGCGCGGCTCACCACCCGCGATTCCACCACCGCGCCGCTCTTGGAGTAGACGAAGTAGCGGTGATCCCCGGTGCCGGTCTTGCCGCCCGCCACGTGCGGGGTGCCGCCCGGCGGCGCGAGCGCGGGCCGCAGGCCGCGCGCGGTGCCGAGCTCGACGACCTGGGTCAGCATGCCGCGCACCACGGTGGCCACCTCGGGCGCGAGCACCTGGGTCGCCGGCACCTCCGCGCGGCCGAGATGGGTTTCGTAGGGCGTGCCCACCCCGAAGTCGAGCCCGTCCACGAGAACGGTGGGCAGGCGGACGCCGTCGTTCAGGATGATGCCCATCAGCTCGGCGAGCGCGGCCGGGCGATCGCCGGAGCTGCCGATGGCGGTGGCCAGCGACGGGGTGAGGGACGCGAACGGGTAGCCCAGCCGCTCCCAGCTCCGGTGCAGATCGAGGAAGGCCTCGATCTCGAGCAGGCTCGCGATGCGATTGTCCTGCGCGTTCCGGTGGCGCGTGAAGAAGAGCCAGCCGTAGACCGCCTGGCGCTCCGCGCTGCTGGCCCGCACCACCTGCGTGATGCCCGCGCCCGGATGCCGCCGCAGGTAGCCCACCAGCCACAGCTCGAGGGGGTGCACGCCAGCCACGTAGCCGCGGTCGGCGAGCGGCATCGCCTGCGGGTCCGCGCGCTCGTAGAGCTCCTCGACCATCTTGCCGGTCAGCGCGCGGCCGGGCAGGCGGGCGGCGAGCAGCTCGCGGAAGATCTCGAGGCTCACCTCCGGGTAGACCGAGCGCAGCGCGGTGGCCAGCCCGTTGGGGGTGGCCCGCGCCCCGCCCAGGACCAGATCGAGGGAGGCATCGAGCGACAGGCCCTGGTACTTCCGGTGGAAGCGCCGGACGAACTCGCTGCCCTCGCGGTCCGCGAAGCGCGTCAGGTAGCGATCGCGGCGCGGGTCGAGGGGATCGGCCAGGCGCACCGCCAGCGAGCTGTCGGAGCCGTAGAGATGGTTGGTGACCACGTCGCGCATCAGGCGGATGAAGACGAGGTTCACCGAGTTCTGGAATCCCTCGCGGATCGTCATCACCTTGCGGTCGTCCGTGCGGTCGAAATTGCCGAAGGTGTGGGCCCCGCCTCCGGTGAAGAAGGTCTCCGCGGGGCTCGCCGAGTACTTGCGCTCGAGCGAGGCCTCCAGCATCGCCTGGAGACTCTTGTCGGTGCCGCGCGCGGCCGCGAGGTACTCGAGCGCCCACGCGCCCAGGCGGTCCTTCGGGTGCGGGCGCGCGGCGGCCAGCTCGGCGGGCGCGAGGCGCGCGTAGCGGTCGTGGAGCGCGGCGATCGCCTCGAGATAGGAGATCACGGTGCGGAGCTTGGCGGTGGAGCCCAGGTCGATCCGCGCGCCCCCGTTGATGTCGAGCGGCTGGTCGAGGTTGTCGGTCTGGATGCGGATCCGGTTGGCGTGGGGGCCGCGCTCGTAGATCGTGACGCTGTAGAGCACGCGCGCGGGATCGCCGCCGCCCAGGAGCTTCTCGCCCACGAGCCCGAGGCGCTCGAGGGTCGCGGGCTCGCGCAGCGAGCGGAGGAGTCGGGACGCGGCCTCCTGGCCGGGCGCGTCGAGCGTGCTGTAGGCGGTCAGGTCGAGCCGGTCGAGGTCGTAGAGGGCGGGGACGTTCAGCAGGGTCGTGAGCCGGCTCCGCACCAGGTTGGCGCCCTTGCGCTCCACGAAGGCCATGGCGACGGGCCCGCTGCCCGCGCGGGGCTCGAGCCGCTCCGCGAGGGCGGCGTCGCGCAGGCGCGCGTCGATCACGCCCGCGCGGGCCATCACGCGCAGGTAGCTGTCGGTGAACTCCTCGAGGCCGCGCGGGTTCTCGACCAGGTACTGGTAGGGCCGCCGGACCGCGAGGATCAGGCTGAGGGCGCGCTTGAACACACGGGCGCGCCCCGCGTCGGCGATCCCCGGCTTGGCCTCGAGGACCCGGTTGGCCTCCGCGAAGTCGAGCCCGTACCAGACGCGCAGCCCGTCGCCCATGCCGTGCACCTCGCCGTGACCGGGGGCGGCGGCGAGGGGGAGCGAGTCGAGGTAGTCCACCAGGATCTGCCGGCGCGCGGCCCGCGTCTGCACGCCGCCCTGGTAGGCGCGCAGGCTCGCCGAGATCATCTGGTGCAGCTTGTGCCCCGGGGAGCGCGTGCGCCCGTCGGGCGAGTGCCGGAGCTTCTCGAGCTGGGTGGGCAGCGTGCTCGCCCCGATGGTGTGCCGCTCGCCGGCGAGCCGCCCGATCGTCTCCACCCCGACCGCCTTGGCGAGCCGCCGCCAGTCCACCGCCGGGTTGCGGAAGGGATGGCCCGCGTCGAGGAGCTCGCGGTTCTCGATGAAGAGCACGGTGTTGACGAGCAGCGTCGGCACCGCCTCGAATCGCTCGTAGACCTGGGCGGGATAGCGGGTGGCGTAGATCGGCCGTTCCTCGCGGTCGAGCACCGCGAGGCCCGCGCGGGTCTTCTCCCGGTAGGGCAGCGCGATGCCCCACGCGGCCAGTCGGTCGAGGCCGGGGGAGAGCCGCGCCTGGCGCTCGACGCGATAGCCCGCGGCCTCGAGCCGCTCGACGAAGCCGCCGAGCCGCGTGTAGCCGAGCCGCTCGTCGTAGGGGCCGGTACGTGGGAAGCGGACGGCCGGGCTCGGGCCCGTCTCCACCCGGTAGGTGAGCCAGGCGGCCGCGCGCGAGAGCACGAGGGCCTGCATGGTGGAGGTGCGCACCTCCACGAGGGTGGCGAGGCCCAGCACGACCACCAGCAGGGGGATGAGGACGTACCGGCGATGCCGCCGCTCGCGCAGCCGCGCCATCCAGGACCGCGGGGGCGCGCCCGCGAGCACGTCGTCGCTCATCATGCCGGTGGCGAGGGCCGGTTGCGTCGGGGCGAGGGCGCGTGGGGAGGCAGAGCGCGAGAACGAGAAGAACCGCTTCAGCGCGAAACGGGAACCGGGGTCCGCCACTGACTGATCAACCGCCCTTCTACCGCGCTCGTTCCTTGAAGTCTAGCACGCGCTCGCACCACGCGGCGACCGCGAGCAGCTCCGCGTCGCGCTCCGCCGCCGCGACGAGCTGCACCGCGTGCGGAAGGCCGGCCGCCGACACCCCGGTCGGGAGCGAGCACGCGGGCACGCCCGCGAAGCTCCACGGCGCGCAGAACCAGGGATCGCCGGTCGCGAGGCCCTCCGGCGCGGGCGCCGGCGCGGTCGGCGACAGCAGCGCGTCGTGGCCCGCGAGCAGCGGCATGACCTCCTCGCGGAAGGCGAGGCGGGCGCGCTGCGCGCGCGCGTAGGCCACCGCGGGCCGCGCGAGGCCGCCCTCGATCAGCTCGCGCGTGCGCGGGCGGTAGGCGGCGGCGTGAGCCCGATAGAGCTCCTCGTGATAGGCGCTCGCCTCCACCTCGAGCACGCCCCGTCCCGCCGCGTGCACGCCCGCGAACGACCCGGGCAGCTTCACCTCCTCGATGGTCGCGCCCGCGCCGGCGAGGCGCTCCGCGGTCGCGCGCACCGTGGCCGCGGTCTCCGGAGTGGCGCGGTCGACCAGCTCGGACGCGAGCGCGAGGCGCGGGGGCCGCGGGGCGGGGCCGGCGAGCGGCCTCCCCGCGAGCACGCCGGCGGTGAGGGCCACGTCCGCGACCGCGCGCGCGAAGATGCCCACGTGGTCCAGGCTCCACGCGAGCGGCACGACGCCCTCGGTGGAGATCAGCCCGTGCGTGCCCTTGAAGCCCACCACCCCGCAGTAGGCGGCGGGGCGCAGCACCGAGCCGACCGTCTGGGTGCCGAGGGCGAGCGGCGCCATGCGCGCGGCGACCGCCGCCGCGGAGCCGGACGACGAGCCGCCCGGGGTGTGCGCGACGTTCCACGGATTGCGCGTGGGGCCGGGCTCGAAGTAGGCGAACTCGGTGGTGTGCGCCTTGCCGAGGATGATCGCGCCCGCCGCGCGGAGCCGCGCCACCGCGGCCGCGTCCTCGGTCGCCGCCACGTGAAAGGCGGGCGCGGCGCCGCACGTGGTGGTCATGCCCGCCACGTGGAAGATGTCCTTGATGGCCACCGGCACGCCGTGCAGCGGGCCGCGGAGCCGGCCCGCGCGCGCTTCCGCCTCGCGCTCGCGCGCGACCGCGCGCGCCCCCGCTTCGTCCACGCGTACCCACGCGCGGATCTCCGCGTCGCGCGCCGCGATGCGCGCGAGGCACGACTCGAGGAGGTCGAGCGGCGAGAGCATGCGGTCCGCGATGAGCGTGGCCGCGCGGCCGGCGGGGAGCGAGGCGAGATCGTCGTCCGGAGCCATCCATGAAGATCATGCGGGGCGCGCGCGCGCCCTGTCAAGACGACGCTCGCGTGTGCTTGCAGTCCGCAGAATGTGCGGAGAGCGGGCGGGCCCACCAATAGGGTAGTTCGTTGCCCACCCTCGGAAGAGCGGGGGAACTCCCTCGGAGCGCCCGTCGGCAAGCGGTTGATTCTACGGCGCATCCCTTCTGGTACAGGACTTGCCCCTGGGACCACGTACGGATCAGGCAGGTCGGGGAGCGCGGTGGACGGGATAACAAGTCGGTCCCTTCTCCACCGGCGGGTTGTACCGGCTCCGGGCTCTCCGGCCTGCCTGGTCACAGAGATAGTGGGGCGCCAGGCGCCACCACGGGAGGATCGGATGAACTTCCAACGAGAGCTGCCGCGCATCGATCTACGCTTTGCCAAGCTCTGCATGGAGCTCGATTGCAATACCGTGTTCGACTCGGCCATGTTCCGGCACTGCCCGACCTGCGGTAGCGTCGAGTTCTATCCGCTCGAGTCCTGGCTCAACCGCGAGCGCACGGAGAAGGTGTCCGTCACGCTCGGCGCTTCCGGAGTGGATCGCGCGGTCCGGGTGAACGCGATGCCGCGGCCGCTCTGGCTGCAGCGGCTGCGCTCGAATCGCGCGGAGAGCGACGCGCGGCTCGCCGCGGTGCCCGACACGATGCCGGCCCGCGTCCGGCGCCGGCGCGCCAGCTGATGCGCACCATTCTGGTGGTCGACGACGATCCGTGGGTGCGGGTGCTCGCCCGCGACGTGCTGGCCGGCGAGGGGTATCGCGTGCTCGAGGCGGCCGACGGCCAGGACGCGATCCGCGTCGCGGCCGAGCACCCCGGGCCGATCCACCTGCTGCTGTCCGACGTGGTGATGGCGGGGATGAACGGCTGCGAGCTCGCGGCCGGGCTCACCGCGCTGCTGCCCGGCATGAAGGTGATGTTCATGTCCGCCTACGACCGCGACTTCCTCGTGAACAAGGGGCTCAACCCGATCGGCCCCGTCATCACGAAGCCGTTCACCATCGAGTACCTTTCACGACGCGTGCGGATGGTCCTGGACCGCCAGCCCGAGGCCGCCTCCACCGCCTAGTCGCACGCCCGGTCATTGACGTGCGGGCCCGGCTCGTTGTAAGAGCCGGCCATGCCTTCCCCCGTCGCGGTCGCGCGGCTGCTCCTGCTCGCTCTGCTCGGCCCCGCGCTGGGCGCCACCTCCGTCGCCGCATCCCCGTGCGGGGCATCCACCCGCCCGCTCGATGCGCCCATCGCGCTCGTGCTCTCCGGCGGCGGGGCCAAGGGCGCCTACGAGGCGGGCGTCGCCGCGGTCCTGGTGGAGCGCGGCCTGGCCATCCGGCTGGTGGCCGGCTCCTCCGCGGGCGCCCTGAACGCGGCGATGATCGTCGACGGCCGCCTGGATCGCCTGGAGGCGCTCTGGCGCGGGCTCTCGCGCGATCGGGTCTACGCGCTCCGCACCCGCGTGCTCTTCGCGGGCCTGCTGCCGGGCTGGCTCACCCTGCTCGCCCTCGATCGCGTCGGCTCGCTCTTCGACCCGCAGCCGCTGCGCGAGCTGATCGACGCCTCGCTCGATCTCGACCGGGTCCGCGCCTCGCCGGTGCAGCTCCTCGTGGTTACGACCGACCTGGCCCGCCGCGAGCCGCGCCTCTTCGACAACCGGACGCTCACCCGCGAGGCCCTGATGGCGGCGGCCGCGGTGCCCGGCGCGTTCCCCCCGGTGGACGTGGGCGGCGCGCTCCTGGTGGACGGTGGGCTGACCGGCCGCGCGCCGGTGCTGGAGGCGCTCGCGGCGGCGCCGGGAGTGGCGCGGGCGATGGTGGTGATGAGCTACGCGCCGGACGAGCGCGGCGCGCCGCCCACCACGATGCGGCGCGCGCTCGAGGAAGCCTTCGAGATGGGGATGATCCACCAGATCCGGCGGGACGTGGAGCTGGCCCGGCTCAAGTTCCCGGGCGTGGAGGTGCACCTGCTGCAGCCGTCGGCGCCGCTCGCGCTCCGGCCGCTCGACTTCGATCAGGAGGGAATCGCCCGGGCGCTCGCGCGCGGCCGGGCGGACGCGGTCGCCTGCCTCAGCGGTTGGGCGACGCGCTGAGCTGGACCGGTTCGCTGTCGCGGACCAGGAAGTGCACGCGGCGGTTGCGGCTCTGGCACCCCGGCGACCGGTCCGCGCAGAGGAGGCCGGTCTCGCCGCGCGCGACCGCGGTGATCCGCTCCGCGGGTACGCCCTTCGTCACCAGGTAGTCCATCACCCACCGGGCGCGCCGCTGGGCCAAGGCCAGGTTGGCGGCACGGGGCCCGACCACGTCGGTGTAGCCCTCGACGATCACGAGCTGGCTCGGATTGGCCCGGAGCCAGGCGGCGGCCGCGTCGAGCGCCGCGAGGTCCCGTCGGTCGACATGAATCTCACCCGAGGCGAAGTGCACGTCGGGGAGCTCTTCCCGCGCGATGAAGGTCTCGGCGGAGGCCTCGGGGGTGGGGAGGTCGGGAGCCGGCGCCGCGTCCGGCCAGGTGGGCGCGGGCGGCGGGGCCGGGGCGGCCCCGGAAGGAGGCGTGGTGACCGCGGCGACGCGGGCCGGCTCGATCGGGCGCGCGCAGCCGAGCGGCAGCAGCGCGAGGGCCAACGCGAGGACGCGAGCGACGCGCGACATCACGATGGGGCGCGGCTCAGGCGAGCTCGTGACGCTCGGTGAGCCGGTCGTGGATCATGCCGAGGCCGAACTCGAGCTCGCCGGCGAGGGACTGGAGCTGATCGAGGCGGTTCCCGTCCGGCTGCAGGCAACCGTCTTCCAGCAAGCGACCGTGTCCCAGCACCGCCAGGCTCAGCAAGCTCGCCTTCGCGAACAGCCGCTCCACGTACTCGGCCAGCACGTCCTCGGTCTGCGCCATGTGTCGCTCCTTTGTACCGCTCTGATCGGCTCGGGCCGTCATGTTTCAGTGGTCGCGTTGAGGGCATGGGGCATGCCACGGACGATGGGCCCCAAGGGCCTGGAATTCCAGGGAATTGACTTCATTCACCGGGCCGGGATCGTCAGCCCGACGGCAGCCGCGTCAGAGTTCGGACAGCGCAATCCTTGCTCTGTGCCAGCATGGATCCATGGAGCCCGGCCGCATGGAGCCCCGCATCGTGCAGGTCGAACGCGCCCTCGATGTGGCCGCGCTCGCCGCGGGCCTCGTCCTGCGGCTGGGGTGGCCGGAGTGGCACGTGGCCCTCACCCGCCCGATGATGCTCGTCTGCGCGGGTGTCGCGCTACTTGGCGCGGGTCTCGCGCGCGATCTGGCGCGGCTCGCGCTGGGGGAGCCGCGCGCGGCGGCCGCGCCCGATCCGCATCCGGGCGAGCTGCGCACGTGCCTCGAATCCACGCTCGGGTTGGGCGCGGTGGCGGTGGGGCTCGCATGGCGGTTCGGCGGCGGGGGCAGCGCGCTGGTGGCGGTGCCGGTGGGCGGCGTCCTGCTCGCGCTCGCCGCGGTGGCCGCCTTCGGCCATCTCACGCGCAACCTGGTGCTCGTGCTGCGGCACGACCCGGGTCACCGCAACGTGATCTTCTGGTCGCCGCCCCGCAGGTAGTCGCGCAGCGCCCGGCGGATCGAGGCGAAGCCGAGTCGCCGCCACGGGATTTCGTCGCGCTTCACCCAGCGCACCTCGTTCACGTCGCCTCCCGGGGTGATGCGTCCGGCCACGCGCACCTCGTAGACGATGCCCAGCACCGGGAAGCCGCCGGGACCGTAGCGATCCGGCACGAAGCCGCGGAAGCGCGCCCGCGTGATTCGCGCGCCCAGCTCCTCGCGCAGCTCGCGTCTCAGCCCGCGCTCGGGTGTCTCGTCCGCCTCGAGGAAGCCGCCGGCCAGGTCCCAGTAGCCCGCGAAAGGCGCGGCGGCCCGCCGGCACAACAGAAAGCCCCGCGGCCCCACCACGATGGCCACGGTGGCGGGCACCGGGTTGTCGTAGAAGGTCCACGCGCAGCGCGGGCAGCGCCACCGCCGGTAGCCGTCCTGGCGCACGGTCCGCAGGCGGGCACCGCAGATCAGGCAGTGACGGGGCGCGTGGCGGAGCGCGTGCCGCGGTGCGCTCACCGGGACTCGAACTCGATTTCGGTGCCGAGCGCCTCGTTGAAGCGGTTGGTGAAGTTAGCGGCGGCGATGGAGAGCGTGAGCTGCACCAGCGCCTCCGGGTCGAGATGCTTCCGCAGCGTCTCCACGAGCGCCGCGTCCACCTGGACGCGGACGGTCATCGCCTCCGCGTACCGGAGCGCCAGCCGCTCGAGGTCCGAGAAGAGCGGGCTCTCCTCGAAGTCGGCGAGCGCGTCGAGCTGCTCGCGGCTGACCCCGACGCGGCGCGCGGCGGCCCCGTTGTGGGTCACGCAGTAGCCGCAGCGGTTGAGCTGCGACGCGCGGACGTAGGCCAGGTAGCGGAGCTTGAGGTCGAGCGGGCCCTCGCGAAGCTGCGGGTACCAGGCGAGGAAGGGCGCCACCGACCGCGCGTGGTGCGCCATGAGCCGGTAGAAGTTGAGCACGCGCCCGCTCGCCTTCTGCAGGGTGTCGAACACCGACTGGACCTCGGCGCCGACCTGCGCCCGATCGAGGTAGGGCAATCTCGCCGCCATGGTGGGAGTGGCCTCCTTGGCCCGCCGGGACGACGCGGCGGGCCCGTCCCGCGACCGCGGCTCGGCGTGTGGCCGCATCATACCCGCGCGCGCGCGATGCTCAAAGCCGGCTCCCGCGGGCTTCGCGGGCCGGTCACAGGATCGCGACGTGGATCGCCTGGCTCTCGTAGAGCAGGGCGGCCCCCCGCCGGCCGTCCAGTGTGAACTCGAAGAGCCGCCCGACTCCCACGCTCCCGCGCGCGCCGCCTTCGACGCGCGCGGCCGCGCGCAGGAGGCCGTCGGTGCGCGCCCGCCCGGCCGCCTCGTCCCAGGCGCCCGCGGTGACGCCGTAGGCGTCGAGCGCGTAGGCGCGCAGCAGCTTGGGCCACTCCCGCGCGAAGAGGCCCGGCGCGTGGAAGCAGTCCACCCCGGCCAGGTTGGGCCCCACGAAGACCGCCGCGCCCACCGCGGTGGGCGCCGTCGTCGGGTCGAAGCGACGCGACGTCTCCTCCAGCTGCGCCTTCACCTCGGGTTTGTCGTAGATCGCCTGGTAGCTGCCGGTCGGCGAGGGCGCCGCCACGCTGCGCGAGGCGGCCGCGACGCCCGACCAGATGCGCGACTGCTCCGCCTTGCGGAGCACCTGGGAGCGGACGCTCGGCTGCACCACGCTGCCGCGGCTGTCGAAGTCCTTGCGCCCCTCGTTCCAGCGGCCCTGCTCGACGCAGTACACCGCGATGTTGCGGGGCCCGCTGAGCGGCGGCAGGAGCAGGTCCTCGCGCAGCACGCGGTTCTGCTTGCCGCCGACCAGGATCTCCCCGGCCAGGAGCAGCACGTGGGTCTTGCCACGGTTCTCCGCGATCAGCTCCGGCACGCTGGCCTGCGCCCGCTCGATCACGGTGAGAGCGCCGCGGGCGCGGGCCTCGTCCAGCGTCAGGATCTCGAGCGACGGCGTGGCCGCGGTGCCCTTCGCGTGGAGCCACAGCACCGCGAGGCCACCCTGGCTTGCGGCCGGGCCCAGGGTGAGCTCGCCCAGGGCCCGGCCGAGCTCGGGGCTACGGCCCATCACGAGCGACGCGGTGGCGTCGCCGCCGTCGGGCAGGACGCGGACCCGGTCGGCCCGGGCCAGGGGTGGGGCGGAGGCGGCGAGGGCGCCGCCGGCGGCGAGCAGCTTGAGGAACGAGCGTCGAAATGGGTTCATGATCTCCTCCAGTCCCGCTCGGTGCGGGGTATGGGTCGCCCGCTTAGACCAGCCCCCCGGAGGAAAGTTCCGGGTTACCCTCGTGACCATGCGAACCCTCCCCACTCTCCTCTGTCTCCTCACCTTCGCCACCTCGGCTCACGCCGAAGGCGCGTGGGTGCTGTGGGAAGAGTCGGGTGATCTGCAGACGTTTCACACCGCGGCACCCCGCCCCCGGTCCAGCTACGCGAAAGTCGAAGACTGCATCAAGGCGATCGACGCGGAATGGCCGAAGGCATGGGACATGGCGGAAGGGCCAGAACGCCACGGATTCAGCCGGCTCACCCCGACGTCGGCCATCGTCATGGTGAGGCCGGCGAAGACGAATACCGCCTACGTCGTGACGTACACTTGCCTCCCCGACACCATGACCATGCGCAATCCTCGGACGGGGGAGACGGCCAGGTGCGGTCCCCCCGCCGACCGACAGCGGGATTGCGTGATGGACTTCCAGAGCCGAGGCTGGGAGCCGGTCCCCTACTAGGGCGAAGGTCGGCGGAATCACCTGGAGCCCGCGAAGGTTCCGCGTATACTGTGCCGGTAGCACCCACCGATCCCGACAACCCTACGCGACGGAGGTACGCGATGAAGCGGACCCTGGCTCTGGCCGTTCTGATGGCCCTGGCGATCCTGCCGGCGCTTTCCGTGACCGAAGCGTGGGCCCGCGCGGGCGGCGGCAGCTCGAGCGGCAGCCGCGGCTCCCGGAGCTACACCGCCCCAGCGCAGCCGTCCAGCCCCGTCTCACCCCGCCAGCCGTCCTCGCCGGCGGTCTCTCCGGCGCAGCCGCGTCCGGGCTGGGGCGGCATGATGGGCGGGATGCTAGGGGGCCTCCTGCTGGGCGGTCTCCTGGGTGGGCTCCTCTTCGGCGGCGGCTTCGGCAGCGGCATCGGCCTGATGGAAATCGTGATCATCGCCGGGCTGGGCTGGGTCGCGTTCTCCTACATGCGGCGCCGGCAGGCGGCCGCGCCCTCGGGCTACGCGCTGGCGGGCGGCGGCTACACCGGATCGGCGCCGCGCGATGACGCGGCGATGGCGGCCCGCTACGGGTCCGGGACTCCGGTCGGTGGCACCGCCACGCTGGAACCCCCGACGGGCCCGTCCGACCTGGAGCGCGGCCTCGGCCACGTCCGCCAGATGGACGCGAGCTTCGATCCCCGCGCGTTCGCGGAGACCGCCTCGGACGTCTTCTTCAAGGTGCAGGGGGCGTGGACGGCGCGAGACCTCCGGAGCGTCTCGGCCAGCCTCACGCCGGAGATGCAGGCGCAGCTCCAGCGCGACTGCGACCGGCTGCGGGCGGAGCAGAAGATCAACCGGCTCGAGAACATCGCGGTGCGCAGCGCCGAGATCACCGAGGCCTGGCAGGAGACCGGCCAGGACTTCGTGACCGTGCACTTCCTGGCGAGCCTGCTCGACTACACCACCGACGAGAGCGGCGCCCGGGTGCTCGACGGCAGCCGCACCGAGCCGGTGAAGTTCGAGGAGTACTGGACCTTCGTCCGGCCCGTCGGCCCCGGCCCCTTCCGTCTGAGCGCCATCCAGCAGGCGTAGCGGCGGCGTCCGATAAGGGCCCATCTGCTTCGTTGGCGCCCTCGGTCAGGGCGCTCAACGTACAGGAGTACGCCTCGCGCCCGACCTTCGGGCGCCGCCTCGCAGCTGCCCCCTTCTCGAACGCCTAAGAGAGGCGCGGGTTGCCTAAGAGGGGCGCGGCTCAGAACGCGGCGGACATGCCGCCGTCGAAGTTGATCGCGGTGCCCGTGATGTAGGC